>JAICSC010000371.1 GCA_025937085.1 Nocardioides sp. | reverse complement strand
AGCCTCGGGGACGTCATACGATCCGAGACCTATGGGTCGCCACTCGTATGACGTCCCGACACCGCCCCTGTATCCCAACCGGTAGAGGAAGCCGCCTTAAAAGCGGCCAAGTCTGGGTTCGAGTCCCAGCGGGGGCACCACGCACCGGAGCCTTGACCGGCGTCTTGCGTGGTACGACGCTCGGTCGCGGTGCGGGTCGCGGTCCGGGTGGCGTGACGGTGGCGGCGAGGGGGCGGGGGACATGTCCGAGCAGCGGTTGACCGCCGAGGAGGCGGTCCGGCTGATCCAGCCGGGGCAGCGGGTGTTCGTCGGGTCGGCCTGCGCGACGCCGCGGACCCTGCTGCGCGCCCTCGAGGAGCTGGATGTCCCGGTCCCCGGCGTCACCCTCGTCCATGCCCTCACCGACCGGGTGGGGATCGGCGACCCGCCGCGCACGGCGTACCGCCACCGCGTGTTCTACGCCGGCCGGGACGTCCGCGACCTGGCCGCAAGCGGTCAGGTCGACTATGTGCCGATCTCGCTGGCGGACGTGCCGCGGATGTTCACCGACGGCCATCTGCCGCTCGACGTCGCGCTGATACAGGTCGCCCCGCCGGACGCCGACGGCACCTGCAGTCTCGGCGTCTCGGTCGACATCACCAAGGCGGCAGTGCTCGCGGCGACCACGGTCATCGCGGAGGTCAACCCGGCGATGCCGCGCACCCGTGGCGACAGCCGCATCCCGACCGACCGCCTCGACTACACCGTCGAGGTCGACAGTCCGGTCACCGAGTACGTCCACGACCCCGCCACCCACGTCGCCGAGCAGATCGCCCGGTACGTCGCCCGGCTGGTCGACGACCACGCGACCCTCCAGGTGGGGCTCGGTCGGGTCCCGAACGAGATGCTCCGCCACCTCCACCACCGCCGGAACCTGTCGGTCCACTCCGACGTGATCACCGACCCGGTGGCCGACCTCGTCGACGCGGGAGTCGTGACCGGCCCGGTGGTCGGCAGCTGGGCCATGGGCACCTCCCGGCTCTACGCCCGGCTCGCCACGGACCAGCGCTTCTCGCTGTACCCCGTCGAGCACGTCTGCGACTCCGCCGTGATCGCCCGGCACGACCGGATGGTGTCGGTGACCCAGGCGTTCACCGTGGACCTCAGCGGGCAGGTCTGCACCGAGCGTCTGGACGGAGCGCTGTACGGCGGGGTCTCCACCGGCCCCGACTTCCACCGTGGCGCGCTGGCCGCCGCCCGCGGCGTCCCCGTGGTCTGCCTGTCGTCCCGTACGCCGGGCGGCGAGCCGGCCGTCCGGCTCGCGCTCGGCCCGGACGAGCCGGTGGCCCTCGCCCGGGCCGATGTCCGGTGGGTCGTGACCGAGTACGGCACGGCGTACCTCTACGGACGCTCGCTGGCCGAGCGGGCGGTCGAGCTGATCGGCATCGCCCACCCCGACGACCGGACGGCCCTGCTCGAGCAGGCACGCGAGCGCGGCATCGTCGCGCCCGACCAGGAGCTGCGCAGCGCGAGCGCCTACCCGGTCGACGAGGAGCGCGAGATCGGGCTGCGCGACGGCCGGCGGGTGACGGTGCGACCGACGCTGGCCGGCGACCGGGGCGGCATGCAGGAGCTGTTCCACCGGATGCCGGAGAAGGATGTGACCACCCGGTTCTTCAACAAGCTGACCTCGCTCACCGACCGGGCCGCCGACCATCTGTGCAACGTCGACTACGACGAGGAGATGGCCTTCGCCGCCGTCGTCGGGCCGCCGGAGCACGAGCGGATCGTGGCCACGAGCAGCTACTACCGCGACCCGCGCGACTGCTTCGCCGAGGTCGCCTACATGGTCGAGCCCGGCTGGCAGGGCAGTGGCCTGGCCACCGCGCTGCACGCGCGCACGGTCGAGTACGCACGCGGCCACGGGGTCCGCGGGTTGACCGCCGACGTGCTGATGAGCAACCCGGCGATGCTCAAGGTGTTCCGCCGAGGGGTCGGGCACACCCTCCGGATGGACGCCGACGCCGGCGTCTACGAGGTCCGGATGAGGTTCACCGAGGAGACCGACCCGGGCTGATCACGTGGGTGGCGCCGAGGTGAGGCCGTCCAGCTCCTCGCGCCACCCCGCCTCGTGCGGCCACGTGGACCGCACCAGCCAGGTCGCCCCCGCCGCGGCGTACTCGTGGGGTGAGGTGCCCTCGGGCCACTGGACCACGAGGTCCCAGTCGTCGTGGGGGTGCGGGCCGACGTACGCCGTCAACGCGTCTGGAGTCAGGAACGGCTCGGCGATCGGGACGTAGCCGTCCCACCGCCGCGCCCGCTCGAGGGGCTTGGGGTTGGGCGCGCGGCCGGCGATCCAGATCGGGATGTGTGACTGCACGGGGCCCGGACGCATCGTCGCCTCGGCGGTCAGGTGCTCGCCGCGGTGGGACACGGACCCGACGAGCAGGCCCGAGACCACCTCGAGCGCCTCGTCGGTGATCGCCGCGCGCACCTGGTACGACGGCGGGTCGCCGAAGTCGGAGAAGTCGTAGCCCGGTGGGTCACCCAGGCCGACGCCGAGGGTCACCCGACCACCACTGAGGTGGTCGAGGGTGACCAGGTGCTTGGCCACGACCGCGGGACGCCGCCGCGAGAGCGGGGTCACCATGGTGCCGATGCGCATCCGCTCGGTCGCGGTGGCGATGGCGCCGAGCAACGTCCACGGGTCATGGACCTCGACCTTGTCGTCCCACCGGAGGTGGTCCCAGAGGAAGAAGCCGTCCCACCCGTTCTCCTCGGCCGCACGGGCCCAGCCGAGGACGACGGCGGGGTCGGTGAACGGGGGGACACTCAGGGCGAAGCGCATTCCGTGGACGCTAACAGTGGCCACGGACACCGCCGGTGAGAGCCGGCGACGGCCCGTGGCGGCACACCCTGACCGGCAGCTGAGGGAGCTCCGGACCTGAAGGCAGGCTGTGCTTCCTCCGGTGTCCCTCCGGAACCAGCGCTCCAGTGGCT
>JAICSC010000083.1 GCA_025937085.1 Nocardioides sp. | reverse complement strand
GGGCGCGGGCTCGGAGCTGCTCAGCACGAGCCCGGCGAGGCGCAGCCCGCGCGTCCGGGCCGCCTCGACCGCGGCGAGCGTCTGGGCCAGCGTGCCCAGGCGTACCGCGAGACCGAAGGCATGTTGGACGGCTCCGACGCGATCGCCGACTGGGCGATCCTGAACGCCTTGGTGAACACCGCGTCGGGGGCCACCTGGGTCTCGTTCCACCACGGCGGCGGTGTCGGCATGGGCCGATCGCTGCACGCCGGGCAGGTGACCGTCGCCGACGGCACCGATCTGGCCGCTGCGAAGATCGAACGCGTCCTCACCAACGACCCCGGGATGGGCGTCATCCGGCACGTCGACGCCGGCTACGACCGAGCGGTCGAGGTGGCCGAGCAGCGCGGCGTACGCGTCCCCATGTTCAAGCCCTGAGCCGAAGGGGGAGTTCTCCGCCGCCCAAGTGGGAGCTCTCCGCGGGCGAAGTGGGAGTTCTCCACCACCGACGGGGCAGTACGCCGGGGGCCGACCTGGGAGAAGTCCCACCCCGCGCCGGGAGAAGTTCCACCTCGTGCCCGGAGAAGTCCCACTTCGGCGCGGGACAAGTCCCACTTCGGCGTCAGGCGAGGGGGAGGAGGGCCTCGACCCGGGAGCCACCGTCGCCCTGGGAGACGGTCAGGGTGCCGCCGACCTCGGCGGCGCGCTCGCGCATCGAGGAGACGCCGACGCCCGGGGTCCACGCGCGGCCGTTGCGGCCACCGTCGCGGATGGCGACCGACAGACTCCCCGCGTCAACTCCGATCCGCAGGTCGGCCTCGTCGGAGCCGCTGTGCCGGGCGGCGTTGGTCAGCGCCTCCGTCGCGATCCGGTACGCCGCGGTCTCGACCGCCGCCGGCAGCTCCGGCAGGGCCTCGGGCGCCTCGACCGCGACCCGCATCGCCCGGCCGTCCTCGGTCCGCATCGCGGCCGCCCGCTGACGGAGGGCCGGCACGAGCCCGAGCTCGTCCAGGGCCGGGGGTCGCATGTCGTAGACCAGCCGACGGATCTCGCCGACGGCCGTCACCGCCTCGGCCCGCAGGCCGCGGAGGAGCTCGTCGGCCGACTCCGGCTGGCGCCGCAGGGTGTTGCGCGCCGCGTCGGCGGTGAAGGCGATGCCGGACAAGGTGGGCCCGAGCCCGTCGTGCAGGTCGCGACGCAGGCGTCGTCGTTCCTCCTCGATGGCGGCGATCGCCTGCCCCCGGGAGGTCTGCAGGTCGCCGGCCAGCTTCCGGGCCCGGAGCGTCTGCGCCAGGAGGGGCGCGACGATCCGCAGCACGCGCTCGTCGCCCGCGGACAGGGTCAGGTCGCCGGGTCGCAGCCCGACGACGATCTCGCCGACCTCGTCGTCGCCGAGCTGGAGGGTGAGCCGGCGTACGTGGGTGACGGCGGTCCCGGACGACGCGAGCTCGACACCCTCCGCGGAGAGGCTGGCGTACGGCAGCACCAGTGCCTCGCGGATGGCCCGGAGCGCGAGCACGGGGTCGTCGCCGACGCGGCCCACCACTCTGGCCGCCGCGTCGAGCGGGTCGGGACGGTCGCCGAAGAGCATCTCGTCGACCACCCCCCGCAGCATCACCCGGAGCGGCTGGAAGGACGCGGCCGCCAGCGCGCCGATCAGTGCCAGCACACCGATCGACGGGTCGTGCTGACCGAGCATGTCGAGCGTGGCCACGGCGCCGACGAACAGGGAGATGTAGACGATCACGACGACGACGAGCACCACGACCGTGACGATCAGGGCACGGACGTCGACGATGCGGGGGCACCGTACGCCGATGGCCATCACCGGTCCGACGGTCGCGAACACCACAGCGGCGATCACCCCGGCCGCGGCCTCGGTCGTCAGGAAGGCGGCGTGCCCGAAGACGATGGCCCCGGTGACCACGCTCAGGCTCAGCCACAGCACCGCGAGCCTGTCGTCCTCGTCGGAGTTCTCGAACCGCCACCACAGATGGGCCAGCAGGCCGAGGGCCAGCGCCAGTGCCATCGCCCCGACGACCGCTCCGTCGCCGAAGAACACCGAGCCGATCGCTCCGGCGGCGAGGACCAGGACCAGTGCGCAGTAGTCGGCCGCATGGCCGCGACGGACGGTCGGGTACACCAGTACCGACAGCGCCAGCGGAAGCAGCAAAGCGACGGTGAACGTCGCCACCGCGAAGTTGTCGCTCCCCGTGGCCCACGCACCGAGCGCCGCCAGGACGAGCGCCCCACTCGTGGCCGCGAGGCAGCCGGAGAGCCGGCTCCGGGTAGGCAGCAGCGCCGCGCCGCCGACGACCAGGCTCGTCGCGGGGAGAACCCCGGCCGCCAGCGCGACAGCGTTGCTCACGGGGGGCCTCCGAGGCCACTCTCGTGCGCGCGCACGATCGCCTCGGCGCGACTCGCGACCTGGAGCTTGGCGAAGATGCTGGTCATGTTGTTGGCCACCGTCTTCGGCGAGAGGTAGAGCTCGGCCGCGATCTCCGACGTACGCCGTCCGCGGGCCAGCAGCTCGAGGATCACCCGTTCGCGTTCGGTGAGGTCGGGGAAGGGGTACGCCGGGGTCGGGTCCGCGGGTGGCCCGGAGAAGTAGCCGAGCACCCGCTCGGCCACGCCGGGCCCGAAGATGGCCTCGCCGGCGACCACGGCCCGCACGGCCCGGACGATCTCGTCCTGCTCGGCCTCCTTCAGCAGGTACCCCTGCGCCCCGGCCTGCATCGCGGTGAAGACCGTCGCGTCGTCGTCGTACATCGTGAGCATGAGCACCCGGGTGGACGGGACCGCCGCGCGGATCCGGCGGGTCGCCTCGACACCGTCGAGATCCGGCATCCGGACGTCCATCAGGACGACGTCCGGACGGGTCAGCTGGGCCTCGCGGACCGCGGTCGCCCCGTCCGACGCCTCGCCCACCACCTCGAGGCCCTCGATGGTGCGCAGGAGAGCGACGAGCCCGCCACGGACCACCGGATGGTCGTCGGCGACGAGGATCCGGATCGGTCCCTCGGCCTCCATGGACCCATGATGGCGGTGCCGGGGCCGGTGGGCCCGGGAACAACCTCCCGAAGCGACGGGAGCCCGACCTCTGGGGACGGGACACGCCGACGCGCGACGGTGGCGACACGTCCAGCGACAGGAGCCACCATGAGCACCATGACCACCAAGGCCGGGGGACCCGGCGCCGCCACGAGCGGTCGCTTCCGCACCGGCCTCGCCCTCTCGGCGTTCCTCGGGCTGCTCAACCTCCCCTTCCTCTTCGGCGGCTCGCCGGACGGCGAGGACGGCCCGCCGACCCTCGTCCTCGCGCTGACCGCCGTGCTCGGACTGGTCAGCGTGGTCTGCGCGGTGGTCTCCTGGCGGTCGGGAAACCGGCTCGCGGTCCGGATCAACGCCGCCGCGCTGATCATCAACGCGCTGCTGTCCCTGCCGGCCTTCTTCGTCGACATCGCCTCCTGGGTGAAGGTCGGCGCTGCCCTCTCGGTGCTCCTGACCGTCGTCGCCCTGGTGCTGACCCTGCGCCGCGAGCCCACGCCGTACACGGTCACCGACTGATCCGGCGGAGCTCCGGGTCGTCCGCTCGTGGTGTGGCCAGAGCCCCACCTCCGGCGGACGACCACTTCCCCCGAACCCGTGAGCTGCCCTGTGATCACCACGCGAGGCGCATACTTCCCTCATGTCGGAGTCGAACGAGTCGCGGCCCGCGCGCTCCCGGGTCGTCCTGCGCAACATCAGCTCCCGCGCCTGGGAGCACCCGGCGGACCGCGGCGCCCTGGTCGCCCTCCGCAGGCTCAAGGGCTTCGACACGGTGGTCAAGCTGCTGTCCAGCCTGATCAACGAGCGGTCGGTCCGCCTGCTGTACCTCGGGTCGGCGATCCGGGTCGACGAGCGCCAGTTCCCGGCGCTGCACAGGGCGCTCAACGACGCCGCGTCCACCCTGGACGCGCCGCTGGTCCCCGAGCTGTACGTCCAGGCGGACCCGGGCTTCAACGCCGTGACCATCGGCCTGGACCGGCCGATCGTCGTCGTCAACTCCGGGATGGTCGACCTGCTCGACGAGGAGGAGCTGCGCTGGATCCTGGCTCACGAGCTGGGCCACGCGTTGAGCGGGCACGCGGTCTACCGCACCATCCTGCTCCGGCTGATGAGCATGAGCGGAGTCTTCTACTCCGTCCCCCTCGGCGGGCTTGGCCTGCGGATGATCGTCGCGGGCCTGATGGAGTGGCGGCGGAAGTCGGAGCTGTCCGCGGACCGGGCCGGCCTGCTAGCAACCCAGGACCCCGCCGTCGCCTACCGCGCCCTGATGAAGCTGGCCAGCGGCGGCCACCTCGACGACCTCGACCAGACGTCGTTCTTCGAGCAGGGCGCGGAGTACGACGCGGCGGTCGACCTGCGCGACTCGGTGCTCAAGCTGCTGCTGCTCGAGCGCCGGAGCCACCCGATGACCGTCTCGCGCACCAGCGAGCTGCGCCGCTGGGTCGACAGCGGGGAGTACACCGCGATCCTGGCCGGCGAGTACCCCCAGCGCGACTCCGACGATGGCGCCAAGGTCAGCCAGGCCGCCCAGGAGGCCGCGCAGAGCTACTCCGCGGCCTTCCGCGACACCCAGGACACCCTCGGCCGGCTCGTCCACGACACCGCCGGCTGGATGGGCAGCGCCAAGGTCTGGCTCGACGAGCAGTGGCGCCGACGCGGTGACGAGGACGCGTCGTAGCACCTGAAGGATCTGCTGAGTCCCGCGCGCGGCGGCAGCCGGCGTGGAACCATGGTGCCGTGTCCGGTGAGGGGTCGCTCGACGACGCGGTCGCACGCATGTGCGACGGCGACACCGAGGCGTTCCGCGCCGTCTACCGATCGGTGCAGGCGCCGTTGCTCCGCTACCTCGAGGTCCTGGTCGGACGCGAGGACGCCGAGGACGTCGCCTCCGAGACCTGGGCGCAGGTGGTGCGCGACCTGCACCGGTTCTCGGGTGGCGCCGACGGGTTCCGGGGATGGATCACGAAGATCGGCCGACACCGTGCTCTGGACCTGCTCCGGCACCGGTCGCGACGGATCCGCGCCGACCAGGACCTGACCGGGGTCGAGGTCGCCGACAGTCTCGACCTCGAGCTGCGGGTCGACGAGATCATCACCACCGAGGCCGCGCTGGCCGCGATCCGCAGCCTTCCGCGGGACCAGGCCGAGGCGGTGATGCTCCGGGCCGTCCTCGGCCTGGATGCCAAGTCCGCCGGACGGGTCCTCGGGAAGCGACCCGGCGCCGTGCGATCAGCAGCCCACCGCGGAATCCACTCCCTCGAACGTGCCCTCGACGCCCGCAGGCCCGACTCGCTTGTCGACGTGCGTGACATTTTTCGCCCCTTCGGCGCTGAAGGAGTGAGATGAGCACGGTGCGAAGAGCAGTCGCAGCAGGCGGTCGTCGGAGGAAGTCCCGCGACGCCCTCACGTCGCGCCCTGAAGTCGAGCGTCTGCTGACAGAGGCGAGCGCACCCGCTAGCCCCCGTGAGCTGGCCGGCGAGCACGCAGCAGTCGACCTCTTCCACCGTGCTCATCGCGACCCCACCCCCACCCCCTGGAGTGATCGCATGAGCCCAGCCCCCTCCGCCCGCACCGGCCTCAAGGCCGCCCTCGCCAGCGCCGGAGCAGTCGCGCTGCTGTCCTCCGGCGTCGCGATGGCCGCGTCCGGACACGCCCCGTGGTCCCCGGACAACGTCAGACATGCCGGCGGAGCCGCCTCGAGCCACGCGGCCGACCCGAGCCGCCCGGCGCACCCCACCCATCCCGTCCACCCGTCAGGCGGGCCGGTTGACGGGTCCTCGGCGGCTACAGGGCCGAACGCGCACGCCTTCGGCGGCCTGTGCCGGGCCTACACCTCGGGCAACAAGTCCGAGCACGGCAAGGCCCTCGAGAGCCCTGCGTTCACGGCCCTCGTCACCGCCGCCGGCGGGCTCGACAACGTGGCGGCGTTCTGCGGCACCGTGACCAGCGGCCCGTCCGGCTCGCACCCGGCCCATCCGACCCAGGCGGCGTCACCCACCCACCCGGTGCATCCGACGCATCCCAGCCATCCGACGCAGGGCGCGACCCCCACGCATCCGACGCATCCCAGCCACCCGACGCAGGGCGCGACCCCCACGCATCCGACGCACCCCAGCCACCCGACGCACGGCTGATCCGACTCGGCTGCTGTCCGGCCCGGGTGGGGCGTGGCCGGGCAGCAGAGCCTGGTCGTGCCCTGGCGATCGCGGAGTCAGTCCGCGATCGCGCTGATGGCCTCCGCCATCGCCAGGGTGCGCTGTGCGCTCTCGACGTGGAGGTTCTCCACCATCCGGCCGCGGTAGGTGACCACGCCTGAACCCTGCCCTTCCTCCCAGGCGCGGACGACGCCGCGGGCGTCCTTCACCTCCTCCGCGCTCGGGGCGTACGCCGCGTTGGCACCCGCCACCTGGCCCGGATGGATCAGCGTCTTTCCGTCGAACCCCATCTCGCGGCCCTGCCGGCACTCGGCCAGGAAGCCCTCGTGGTCCTTCACGTCGTTGTAGACCCCGTCCAGGATCGACCTGCCGGTCGCCCGCGCGGCGAGCAGGGCCAGGCCGAGCCCGGTCATGAGGGGGAGGCGACCCGGGACGTGCGCGGCGTACAGCTCCTTGGCGAGGTCGTTGGTCCCCATCACGAGCACGGTGAGCCGATCGCTGGCCGCGGCGATCTCCTCGCACCGCAGGATGGCGACCGGGGACTCGATCATGGCCCAGAGCTTGGTGTGGTGGGGGGCGCTGAAGGCCGCCATCTGGTCGGCCAGCTCGCGCACCTCGTCGGCGCTGCTCACCTTCGGTACGACGATGGCGTCCGGCGCGGCATCACAGGCTGCCCGCAGGTCGTCGTGATGCCACTTGGTGTCGGCTCCGTTGATGCGGATCGCCACCTCGCGGCGGCCGTACCCACCGCTGTCGGCGGCCTCGCAGGCCGCCAGCCGTGCGGCCGGCTTGGCCTCGGGAGCCACGGCGTCCTCGAGGTCGAGGATCAGGCCGTCGCACGGGATCGACCTCGCCTTCTCCAGGGTCCGCTCGTTCGAGGCGGGCAGGTACAGCACCGAGCGGCGCGGGCGGAAGGACTCCGTCATGCCCCGGCACCGGCGTAGAGCTGCGCGAGGGCGGGGTCGCGCGCGGCGAGCTGCTCGGCGAGCTCGACCAGCACGAGGCACTGCTTGAGGGAGGCGTCGTCCTCCATCTTCCCGTCCAGCATGACGGCGCCGGTGCCGTCGCCCCCGTTCTCCTGCAGGGCAGCGACGACCCGACGCGCGTGGGCGATGTCCTCCACGCTGGGCGAGAACACCCGCTGGGCGATCTCGATCTGCGCAGGATGCAGGCTCCAGGCCCCGACACAGCCCAGGAGGTAGGCGTTGCGGAACTGGTCCTCGCAGGCGACCACGTCGGCGATGTCGCCGAACGGTCCGTAGTAGGGGTAGATCCCGTGCGCTGCGCACGCGTCGACCATGCGGGCGATCGTGTAGTGCCACAGGTCCTGCTGGTACGTCGCGCGCGGGGCCTCGACGTCGACACCGTCGGAGGTCTTGCGCGCGTCCTGCCGCACGACGTAACCCGGGTGCCCACCGCCCACCCGCGTCGTCTTCATCCTGCGGCTGGCCGCGAGGTCGGCCGGGCCCAGACTCAGTCCCTGCATGCGCGGGCTGGCACCGCAGATCTCCTCGACGTTGGTCATCCCCCGCGCGGTCTCGAGGATCGCATGGACGAGCAGCGGCTTGGTGAGTCCGGCGCGCGCCTCGAGCTGGGCCAGCAGGCGGTCGACGTAGGCGATGTCCTCGGCGCCCTCCACCTTCGGCACCATCACGACGTCCAGCTTGTCGCCGACCGCGGAGACCAGGGTGGTGAGGTCGTCGAGCACCCACGGGCTGTCGAGCGCGTTGACCCGGGTCCACAGCTGGGTGCTCGCCCCCTGCCCTCCGAGGTCGGCGGTCGCCTGCGCGATCGCCACGAGGCCGGCCCGGGCCGCCTCCTTGCGGTCGGCCTTGACGGCGTCCTCGAGATTGCCGAGCAGGACGTCGACCGTGCCGACCAGCTGGGGGATCTTGGCGGCCATCTTCTCGTTCGACGGGTCGAAGAAGTGGATCGCGCGGCTCGGCCGGGCCGGGATCTCACGCAACGGCTCGGGGGCGCCGAGCGCGAGCGGCCGGAAGAAGTCCTTGGCGCTGCGCACATTCATGGGCATGGTCGGGACGCTACCGCCGAGGCTCCGGCCGCCGGTATGACCGATCGCACGCCCCCCGATCCACTCGCGGACGACGTACGGACGGCGCCGTGGAGGGCTCCGTCCGTACGACGTCGTGCAAGCACGGGCTACTAGGCGTGAGCAACGCCGTGCGGGTCGACCTCGGGCTCGACACTCTCGTCGCCGATGTCCGCCGCGTAGTCGTCCGGCGAGGTCTCGTCGACCCCGTCGGTCACCTTCAACGCGCGCAGGATGACCGTGAGCACGATGGCCACCAGCACGTTGATGATGAACGCCGTGGCAGCGATGTAGACCAAGGTGTCGGTGAAGGGGAACTTCGCCAGCGGACTGCCGAAGTGACTCTGGGCCGGCGACGCCTGGTCGTAGGCGACCCAGGTGCCGTAGACCATCCCGGCCGCCCAACCCAGCAGCACCGCCCAGCGGTGGAACCATCGGGTGTAGAGCCCGACCACGATCGCCGGGAACGTCTGCAGGATCCACACACCGCCGAGCAGCTGAAGGTTGATCGCGAACGACTTCGACAGCGCCAGCACGAAGATCAGCGCGCCGAGCTTGACCACCAGCGAGACCAGCTTGCTGACCGTCGCCTCCTCCCCCGGCGTCGCATCAGGCCGGAAGTAGGCCCGGTAGATGTTGCGGGTGAACAGGTTCGCGGCCGCGATCGACATGATGGCCGCCGGCACGAGCGCGCCGATCGCGATGGCGGCGTACCCGACACCCGCGAACCAGCTCGGGAACTCGTTCTCGAACAGCTGCGGCACCGACTGCTGTGGGTTGTCGACCTTGACGCCGGCGGCGACCGCGACGAAGCCCAGGAGCGCGATCAGCCCGAGCAGGAAGGAGTACGCCGGCAGCAGGGCGGCGTTGCGGCGGATGACGCCGCGGTTCTTCGTCGACAGCACCCCGGTGATCGAGTGGGGGTACATGAACAGCGCCAGGGCTGAGCCGAGCGCCAACGACATGTAGGCCCACTGCGCCACCGGCGGTGTGAAGAGCGCCTTGCCGGAGGCCTGCTTGTTGGCGATGGCACCCGCATTGTCCTTGTTGAAGGAGTCGAACGACGTCTTCACGGCGCTGAACACGTGGTCCCACCCGCCGATCTTGTGAGGCAGGTAGATCACCGCGACGATGATCACGATGTAGATCAGGGCGTCCTTGACGAACGCGATCACCGCCGGTGCACGCAGGCCCGAGGAGTAGGTGTACGCCGCGAGCACGACGAAGGCGATGATCAGCGGCAGGTCCTTGACGAAACCGTTGCTGCCGCCGAACCCGGCCACCTGCAGGACGACCTGGATGCCGACCAGCTGCAGCGCGATGTAGGGCATCGTGGCCAGGATGCCGGTGACGGCCACGGCCAGACCGAGGGACCTGGATCCGTAGCGGCCCTCCACGAAGTCGGCCGGGGTCACGTAGGAGTGCCGATGGGAGACCGACCAGAGCCGCGGCAGGAACAGGAAGATCAGCGGGTAGATGACGATCGTGTAGGGCACGGCGAAGAAGCCGACCGCGCTACCGGCGTACATGGTCGCCGGCACCGCGATGAACGTGTACGCCGTGTAGAGATCGCCACCGATCAGGAACCAGGCGATGAACGAGCCGAAGCCGCGACCGCCGAGTCCCCACTCGTCGAGGCTGGTCAGGTCGGCACGGCGCCACCGGGCCGCCGCGAAGCCCATCACGGTGACGAGCAGGAACAGGAAGACCAGGACTGCGACGGCCACGCCGTTCATCGCTCAGCCTCCGTCCGGTCGGCCCTCCGGTCGGCCCTGTCCTTGCGGTCCGCGACCACGGACAGCAGGTAGGCGATGATCGTGATGATCGCGGCGCAGATGATCAGCAGGAACTGGAACCAGTAGAAGAACGGGAAGCCCCACAGCGTGGGGTCCGCCTTGTCGTAGAGCGGCACCCAGAGCGGTACGACGACCGGCGGGATGAGGATGATGACGATGAGGACCCACAGTCCGGTCGAGCGACGACCACGGGGTGGCGCGGGTCTGGCTGACTCCTGAGACATGACAACCCTCCGAGAGTTCTGTTCCCCCGTTGGCCGTTGGTGACACTAGTCACTTCGGGCCAGGGGTGGAAAGGGGGCCTCGGTTTCCGAAACTCCCTCACGGCGCCGGGTCCGTGAGTCCGGCGCGTGTCTCGTCCAGGCTCGCCTGGCTCAGCCTGTCTCAGCCTGTCTCAGCCCGGAACCAGGCTCAGAGATCGTCGAGCGCGGGGTGGCGGGTGACGGGGTTCCACTCGCGGACCGCGACCGTGACGCCGGCCGCGGTGTAGTACGGGTCGTCGGCCATGAGGCCGTCGAGCGCCTCGCGGGTGTCGACCGCGAAGACGAGCAGGGCACCGCTGTCGTCCGACCAGGGCCCGGCGGCCAGGAGCCGGCCGTCGGCGGCGTGGGCCGCCAACCGCTCCCGGTGCGCGGGCCGGATCTCGAGTCGCGAGTCGTCGGCCGGGTCGAAGGCGAGCTCCACGGCGTACATGGGCGTGATCGTAGGGGGCCGGGTCCAGCTCAGGGGCAGGTGGCTCGTACGACGCGCCGCGTCGAGGCCGGGTGGTCCCTCAGCGCCGCCGCAGGGCGGATCGGCCGGGGCTCGAAGCCGCCTCCGCAGTTGGGACAGACACCGTGCAGCACCTCGTCGACGCAACGCGCGCAGAACGTGCACTCGAAGGTGCAGATACGTGCGTCGGAGCTGTCGGGCGGGAGGTCGATGTCGCAGCACTCGCAACTCGGGCGGAGCTCGAGCATGGTCAGCCCGCCCGGCGTCGGAACCAGCGGCGACGTGGTGGGGCGGGCTGGTCGGGGGGCGGCGGCACCGATGCCTTGCGCGCGGCCGCCTCGCGGCGGATCGCAAGACGGCGTTCGCGCCAGGCGTCGACCTCGGCCTCGATGTCGCGCGGCATCGTCACCAGCGGCGGCCCGTCGACCGGCGTGTAGCGCGCCTTCATCACGCGGGCGTTGAACTCCTCCAGCTCGCGGCGTACCTCCGACTCGGCGGTGTGCCGGTCCAGCCTGGCGTCGAGCTCGGCGTCGTCCTTGCGGAGCTGGAGGGCGGGCGGGAGGAGGCCGGTGATCTTCTCGCGCTCGATCAGCTGCTTGACCCACCAGTTCGGGTCGTGCTGCGTGCCGAGGTTCTTGATCGGCTTGCCGGCGCCGGGCAGGTCGTCGAAGTCGCCGCGCTCCATCGCCTGCTTGATCCGCAGGTCGACGTACTCGTGCTGGCGCTGCATCCGCTGGAACGCCGCCGCCTTACCCGTGCGCTCGTCGCGCTCTTTCGATCGGTCGGGTGACCGGTCAGGTGTGCCCGGGCCGCGGCCGGGCGTCTCCGAGGTGCCCATGACCCATTCTCCCATGGGCCTCGG
>JAICSC010000184.1 GCA_025937085.1 Nocardioides sp. | reverse complement strand
GGATCGTCCATGACTTCGGCAGGAACTGCGCACTGCCGGACGTGGTCTCCTTCACTGACTTGAACGACAGCGACAGGATCCAGGCGACCGGTAGCAGGCACCAGATCAAGATGACGATGAACCCGACGATGACTCCGGGTCCGAGCTTCTGCTTCATCAGCCCTCCCCTCGTGCCGAGGCCAGATCGACCTTGAACAGTTTGACGATCACGAACGCGATGATCAGCACGGCGATGAACAACAGCACCGACAGCGCCGAGCCCATGCCGAGCTGCATCTGCTGGATCACCTGGCGGTAGGTCAGGAACGACGACGACTCGGTGTTCTGCGCGCCGGCGGTCATGATCGCGATGTTGTCGAAGATCCGGAACGCGTCGAGAGCCCGGAAGAGGACCGCCACCATGATCGCCGCCCGCATGTTCGGCAGGATCACCTTGTACAGCCGCTGCCACCAGGTGGCGCCGTCGACCTGTGCCGCCTCGACCATGTCCTCGGAGACCTGGGAGAGGCCCGCCAGCAGCAACAACGACATGAACGGCGTGGTCTTCCAGATCTCCGACGCCATGATCGCGAACATCGCGTGCCAGTGGTCGCCGAACCAGTTCTGCTGGGGGGCGATCCACGGCAGCCAGTGGAACCAGGAGTTCACGAAGCCGTTGTTGATGCTGAAGGCGAACTGCCAGGCGAACGCCGAGACCACGGTGACGATGCCGTACGGGATCAGGATCGCGGTGCGCATCAGGCCCCGGGCGACCATGATCCGGTGCATCACCATGGCGAAGGCGAAGCCGACGACCAGCTCGATGGCCACGGTCGCCACCATGATGATCACGGTGTTGAGCGTGTCCTTCCAGAACAGCGAGTCACCGAGGATGACCCCGTAGTTGCCGAGCCCCACGAACCCCTTGTCGTCCGGAGTGGTGAGCCGGTAGCGGAACAATGACAGGTAGAGGGCCTGGATCATCGGGTACGCCGTCACCAGGACCATGACGATCACGGCGGGTGCGACCAGCTTCTGCCCGAGCCTGTTCTCGACGGCGGAGCGGTCGCTCAAGTGCGCCTTGCCGGGCGCGGTGTCGGTCTGTGCCGGGGTGGCGACGGTGGTGGTCACAACAGCTTCTTCCCTTCCAGGACCTGCTGGATGAATGTCTGCGAGCTCGCCGGTGTGCTCGACGACACGGAGCTCGCCGGGTGCCACGTGCTCTGGATGGCGCCGGAGATGTCACTCCAGTAGGGCGTCAGCGGACGCGGCCCCGCGTCGGTCACGCTCTGCTGGAACTGCTGCAGCAGGCTGGCCGGGTACGCCTTCTTGAGCTTGTCGTAGGCGTAGCCCGCCTGGCTGGACGGCATGTTGCCGGTGTCGACGGCGTACTGGCCCTGGTTGTCCGGGGAGGTGATGCACTCGACCGCCTGCCAGTCGAGGTCCTGGTGCTTCGAGGTCGAGCTCACCCCGATGCCGATGCCGCCGTACGGCGGACGCGACGGCTGGCCCTGCACGGTCTCGGGGTACTGCGTCCAGCCGAGGTCGTTCAGGGTGGCCTTGTCGGTGGCGTAGTTGGAGTAGATGAAGGTCCAGTTCACCTGGAAGGCGCCCTTGTCGGTCGCGAACGGCGCCAGCACGGTGCCCTCGTTGGACACCGACAGGTCGGGCTCGGCCGCCTTGGAGTGGGCGAGCTTGTCGATCACGTCCGCGGCGTCCTTGCCGGCCGTGGAGTTGACGTCGATCTTGGCGTGCACACCGGCGTTCGGGTCGGTGACCAGGTTGCCGCCGGCCCCCATCACCAGCGCGTTGATCCACACGACGTAGCCCTCGTACTTGTTGGCCTGCACGCCGACGGTGCCGCCGTTCTTGGCCGCGGCGTCGATGATCTGGTCCCAGGTGACGGGCTGGCTCATGTCGAGCCCGGCCTTCTGCGCGAACGACTTGCGGTACCACAGCAGCTGCACGTTGGACCAGAACGGCGCCACCACGAGCTGGTTGTCCCAGGTGGACGCGGTCACGGCGCCCTTGAAGGCCTCGGGCAGCTTCTGCTGCACGTCCTGGGGCACCGGTACGACGTACTTCGCGGCCGCGAACTCCGCGGTGAACGCGGGGTCGAGACTCATCAGGTCGATGCTGCTGTCGCCCGCGGCGAGTCGGCGGGCGAGCTGGACGCGCTGCTGGCTGGCGTCCTGGGGCAGCACCTGGGTCTCGATCTTGTAGGCGCCGTTGCTGGCGGCGGTGCACCGCGCGGCGATGGCGGCCTGGCCGCCTGGGTCGGGGTTCGTGTACCAGACCAGGGTGGGTGGGCCGCCGTTGCTGCCGCACGCGGTGAGCAGTCCAGCGGCGGTGGCGAGGACCGCGAGAGATCCCGTCACGCGGCGCCTGCGCGAGGTCCGCCGTGGGGGTGCGGCAGCCCCCCGAGACCTCCTGGGGATGTGCATGCTGCGCTCCCTCCACGAAGTGAACTACCTCACGTCTAGTCGCAATCGCAGAGGTTGGCAAGGGTTGACGGATTCGGTCGCTTATGCCTCCTGGCTCCGCGTCCCGTGCGCGCAACGGCCGTCCCGACGGCGGGATCTCGACCGTGGCCGGTCGTCACCCGGCCCGTCGCGCGGTGCGGTCGATCGCGTCGACGAACGTCGCGAACAGCTCGGGCGGGAGGTCGTGTCCCATGCCGTCGACGAGCAGGAGCTCGGCGCCCGGAACGGCCGACGCGGTGGCGCGGCCGCCCGAGACATGGACCATCTTGTCGGCGAGCCCGTGGATGACCATTGTCGGGATCCGGACCGCGTGGAGACGCTCGGAGCGGTTGGGTTGGGTGAGGACCGCCATCATGTGCCGCAGCGTCCCGCTGGGTGAGATGCCTCGGTCGAAGGTCTCGTCGGCGATCGCCCGGACGCGCTCCTCGGTGCCGCGGTAGCCGGGCGACCCGATGAGCCGCCACATCGCCACGCTGCTGTCGGCGTACGCCGTGCGGCCCGGCCGCAGGGGCTTGAGCAGGGCGGGGAACAGCCGGGGGTTCTGCCAGCCGACCGTGCGCCTGCCGGTGGTGGACATGATGCTGGTCAGCGACCGCACTCGGGCCGGCTCATCGATCGCCATCGTCTGGGCGATCATCCCGCCCATCGACACGCCGACGACGTGAGCGCCGTCGATACCGAGGTGGTCGAGGAGTGCGAACGCGTCGCGGGCCAGGTCGCCCATGGAGTACGGCGTGCGGGTGCGGAGGCCGGTGAACGCGCGGACCAGCATCGCGCGGGTGACCCGGCCGGCCACCTGGGTCGAGCGGCCGACGTCGCGGTTGTCGAAGGTGATGACGAAGTAGCCGCGCCGGACGAGCATCGAGCAGAGCTCGGGGTCCCACCAGTTCAGCGGGCTGCCCAGGCCCATGATCAGGAGCATCGGCTCGTCCGCGGGATCGCCGTACGTCCGGTAGCACAGCTCGACACCGGTCGAGACCGGCGCGAACAGCTCCGGCGACACCGCCACCGAGGGTTCGTGGTGCTCCGACGGTGGCGGCGTCTCGGGCGTGGCTGAGGCTGGTCCGGCCATGCCGCCAGTCAACCCCATGCGGAGAAGTCCCACTTCGCGCGCGGAGAAGTCCCACTTCGCGTGCGGAGAAGTCCCACTTCGGCGGGCGGGAGGCCATACCGTCGATGCTCGTGACCGGATTCGCCGTCGCCGACTTCCTGCTCCCGGAGGGTTTCGTGCCCCCGGGACGTGGGGCGGTGCTGCGCGAGGCGAGCCTAGTGACCGAGGCCGGACGCCTGGCCTGGTCCGGCCTGGGTGCGCGGGTCGGCCGCCGCATCGGGCGGGGGCACTCGCCGTACGCCGGGCGCGGGGTGCTGCGTGATGGCGACCCGGTCGTGCTGGTGCCGGGGTTCATGGCCGGCGACGCCAGCCTCATCCCCCTGGCGCGAGCGCTCCGCGAGCGAGGCCACCGCACCTACCGCTCCCGGATCCACGCCAACGTGGGCTGCACGGCCGCGGCGGCCGCCCAGCTCGAGTCGCGGCTGGAGTCGGTCGTGGCACGACGTGGACGGCGGGTCACGGTCGTCGGGCACAGCCTGGGCGGTCTCCTGGCCCGTGGACTCGCCGTACGCCGGCCCGACCTGGTCTCGGGGATCGTCACGCTCGGCAGTCCGATGCTCGCTCCGGGCGCCCACCATGTGGCCTTGACCCGGAGCCTCGACGCACTGGTGCGGCTGAGCCGGGCCGGCGTACCGGGCTTGATGGCGCTGGAATGCGTGGCCGGCGACTGCGCGCGCACGAGCTTCGACGAGAGCCGGCTGCCGATCCCGCCCGACGTGTCGTTCACCGCCGTCTACTCCCGTCGCGACGGCATCGTCGACTGGCGGGCCTGTCTCGACCCGCTCGCGACGGCGGTGGAGGTGCGCTCCTCGCACCTCGGGATGGTGGTCGACCCCGCTGCGATCCGGGCCGTCGCCGACGCGGTGGCAGCGGGGCGGGCGTGACGGCCGACGGCTGAGGGGAGGCTCAGCTCAGATCGCGTGCAGCTTCTCGAAGCGGTGCTCGCTGGAGATCAGCCGGACGGTGCCGCTGCGTGAGCGCATCACGAGGGACTGGGAGGTCGCACCGTGTGCGCGGAAGTGCACGCCCTGCATCAGCTCGCCGTCGGTGATCCCGCTGGCGACGAAGAAGCAGTCGTCCCCGGTCACCAGGTCGTCGGTGGTGAGCACGTGGTCTGGGTCGAGGTCGTGCCCGGCGTCGATCGCGCGCCCGCGCTCGTCGTCGTCCTTGGGCCAGAGCCGACCTTGGATCACGCCGCCGACGCACTTCATCGCGCAGGCGGCGATGATGCCCTCGGGCGTCCCGCCGACGCCGTACAGCATGTCGACGCCGGTGTTGGGTCGGGCGGCCATGATCGCGCCGGCGACATCACCGTCGACGATGAACTTGATCCGGGCACCGGTCGACCGAACCTCGTCGGCGAGCTTCTCGTGGCGGGGGCGGTCGAGCATGACCACCGTGACGTCTTCGGGCCGGGAGCCCTTGGCCTTGGCGACCGCGTGGATGTTCTCGGCGGCGGTGGCCCGGATGTCGACGACCCCCGCCGTCTCGGGCCCGGTGACCAGCTTCTCCATGTAGAACACGGCGGAGGGGTCGTACATCGACCCGCGCGGCGCCACCGCCATCACCGAGATGGCGTTGTTCATGCCCTTGGCCGTCAGGGTCGTGCCGTCGATCGGGTCGACGGCGACGTCGCACTCGGCGCCGGTGCCGTCGCCGACCTCCTCGCCGTTGAACAGCATCGGGGCGTTGTCCTTCTCGCCCTCTCCGATCACGACGACACCTTGCATCTGGACCGTAGCGATCATCTTGCGCATCGCGTCGACCGCGACGCCGTCCGCACCCTCCTTGTCGCCGCGGCCGACCCAGCGTGCAGCGGCCAGGGCGGCCGCCTCGGTGACGCGGACGAGCTCGAGCGCCAGGTTGCGGTCCGGTGAGTCGGGGGCTGGTTCCAGGTTCCCTGGTGTCGCCGTCATGGCGGGAGGATATCCGTCACGGGGCATCTTCCCCCTGCTCGGCGGCGTAGCTGCGGACCGCGGTCTCCTTCACCGACAGCCAGACCTGCCGGCCCGGGGCGAGCTCGAGCTCGGCCACGGCGGCCGGGGTCACGTCCGCGAGCAGCTCGTGCTCTCCGGAGACCAGCAGGCGTACGGCGTCCCCGTGCGGCGCCAGGCTGGTGACCCGGCCGGGCCAACGGTGCCGGGCCGACCCGGACGGCTCAGCCGGCGAGACCGTGACTGCGCTCGGGCTGAACGACCAGAAGCGGTCGCCCTCGGTGAGCACGTTCAGCCCGACGAGGCGGGCGACGTGGCGGGTCAGGGGGGCCGCGGCGACCTCCCGGGGCGGACCGACCTGCACCAGCCTGCCCGCGTCGAGCACCCAGACGACGTCGGCCAGGGTCAGGGCGTCGATGGCGTCGTGGGTGACCAGCAACGTGACGCCGTCGTACGACGTGAGGTGCCGTGACAGCTCCACCCGCAGGGTGGCGGCAACCCCGACGTCGAGCCCGGTGAACGGCTCGTCCAGGAGCAGGACCCGCGGGTGGGTGGCCAGGGCGCGGGCGATCGAGACCCGCTGGGCCTGGCCCCCCGAGAGCTGGCGCGGTCTGCGGCCGGCCAGCTCGCCGACGCCGAAGCGATCGAGCCAGTCCTGGGCGGTGCGACGGGCATCCTGGCGTGAGGCACCGGCGGTGCGCGGCCCGAACGCGACGTTGTCGAGCGCGGTCAGGTGAGGGAACAGCAGCTGGTCCTGGAAGGCCATGCCTACCGCGCGCTCGCGAACCGGGAGCGACCCCCAGGAGCGGCCGTCGACGCGGAGCTCGCCCTCCGCAGGGACCAGCCCGGCGACGGCGCGCAGGAGTGACGACTTGCCGGCGCCGTTGGGTCCGATCACCGCCACGACCTGTCCGCGCTCGGCCACGGCCGTGGCCTGGACGCGGCCCGGCACGGTGAGGTCGAGCTCCAACGCGGTCTCGGTGCTCAGGGGAGCGCTCGTCGGCGTGCTCATGGGCGGGTCAGCCAGCTGTTGCGGAGCAGGGCCAGCACCGCGATCGAGACGATGAGCAGGACCATGCTGACGGTACGCGCGACGAGCGGGTCGGACTGCAGCAGCGTGTAGATCAGCGACGGCATCGTCCGCGTGGTGCCGGGGTAGTTGCCGGCGAAGGTGATCGTGGCGCCGAACTCGCCGAGCGAGCGGGCCCAGGCCAGGGCGGAGCCGGCGAGCACGCCGGGCATCGCGAGGGGGAGGGTGACCCGCCGGAACGTCGTCCACCGGTCGGCGCCCAGCGTGGCCGCGACGGCGTCGTACTCCTCTCCGGCGGAGCGGAGCGCCCCCTCGACCGCGAGCACGTAGAACGGCAGCGACACGAAGGTGTGGGCGATGACCACCGCGGTCGTCGTGTAGGGGATGGTGAGGTCGAACCACTGGTGGAGCGGCTTGCCGATGAAGCCGTTGATGCCGAGCGCGGTGACCAGGGCGACGCCGGCGACGACCGGCGGCAGCACCAGCGGGACGGTCACGGCCGCGCGCACGAGGGACCGGCCGGGGAACGCCACCCGGGCGAGGAGCCAGGCCAGGGGAGTGCCGAGCAGCAGGCACGCCACGACGGTGATCGC
>JAICSC010000297.1 GCA_025937085.1 Nocardioides sp. | reverse complement strand
GTGCGCCGACCCGCTGACCGGTTTGGCCAGCATGGCCCATCTACGGGGCCGGCTCACGGAGCTGTACCGGGGGGACACCCGCGGGCCGGCCCCACTACGTGACCGGTACGCGCTGGTGGTGGTCGAGGCGGGCCTGCCGCGACTGACCGGCCTCGCCGACGAGGTCTTCGGTCTCGACCTCCGCATGTCCCGGATCGGCGAGTCAGCCCGCTCGGTGTTCTCCGGTGGCGAGACCATCTGCCGGATCGGGCCCCGACGCATCGTCGTCCTGGCCGCCCGCAACGACGCCCTGACCCGACGTACGACGCTCCTGCGCAACCTCCTCGAGGTCGGCGAGCGTGCCTTCGGCGGCATCCGGATCTGGAGCGAGAGCCTCCCCCTGGTGGGTGAGCAGGCCTCGAGCCTTCTCGACGAGCTCTCGCGCGACCAAGCGAGCAGCTGAGCCCGAGGAACGAGGGCTCGGCGTGGGCGAGCGCAGATTGAGCAAGCGACGCGACCGAGGGACGAGGTCGCGCGAGCGCGTCGAAATCCGGTGACGATGTCCGGGGCATGAGCCACAGGCACCGTCACGGGGTCTCGAGACGCTCACGGGCGCTCGCTCCTCGACCACCGAAGGAGCTGTGACCTCGACAGGCTCGGCCGACGGCACGTGTCGGCCGGCTCGCCTACGCTGACGATATGTGTGGTCGCTACGCCTCGAGCCGGAAGCCGGAGGACCTGGTCGAGGAGTTCGAGATCTCCGCATCCGGCGGCAACCGGGTCGAGGAGGCGCTCGCGCCGGACTACAACGTCGCGCCGACCAAGCCCGTGTACGCCGTGATGGAGCGCCTGCCGTCGGATTCACGAGGCCGTGACGAGCCGGATCCCGAGCCGCCGGAGCGTCAGCTACGGGTGCTCAGCTGGGGACTGATCCCGTCCTGGGCGAAGGACCCCGCGATCGGCAACCGGATGATCAACGCCCGGATGGAGACCGTTGCCGAGAAGCCGGCGTACAAGCGCGCCTTCGCCTCACGCCGCTGTCTGCTGCCGGCCGACGGCTACTTCGAGTGGTATCCCACCCAGGTGAAGGGCAAGTCCGGGCGCCCCCTCAAGCAGCCGTTCTACATCCATCCTCGAGACGGCGGAGTGATGGCGATGGCCGGGCTGTACGAGATCTGGCGCGACCCAGACCGGGCCGAGGACGACCCCGACCGCTTCCGCTGGACCTGCACCGTGCTCACCACCGAGGCGGAGGACGCCGTCGGGCACATCCACGACCGCATGCCCCTGATGGTGGAGCGCGAGCGCTGGTCGGCCTGGCTCGACCCGACGGTCTCCGGCAAGGACGACCTGCTGTCGCTGCTGGTCCCGGCGGCGCCAGGACGGCTCGAGGCCTTCCCGGTGTCGACCGACGTCAACAACGTCCGCAACAACGGCCCCGAGCTGATCGCCCCGATCCCGGCCGAGGACGCCCTGGTGTGAGCGTCGGTCGAGCCTGTCGCGACGACGCTCACCCAACATGAGCGCGCGCTCCCGCCCGGTCGCCACGCCGTACGGCGAGGGACGTCTCGACCTCTACACCGCGCGGGGCGCGACCTCGACCCTCGTGCTGAGCCACGGCGCCGGCAACGGCGTCGAGGCGCGCGACCTCGCCGCGCTCGCGTCAGCGTTGCCTCGGCAGGGTGTCACGGTGGCGCTCTTCGAGCAGCCCTGGCGGGTGGCCGGCAAGAAGATCGCCTCTGCACCACCCACGCTCGACGTGGGACTCGAGGCCGCGGTGGGGGTGCTGCGACCTCGGACGCGACTCGTGGTCGGCGGGCGCTCGGCCGGGGCCCGGTCGGCCGCCCGCTGCGCCACTCGCCTGGGCGCGGCCGGATGCGTGGCCCTCGCCTTCCCCCTGCATCCGCCGGGCCGACCGGAGAAGACCCGCGTCGAGGAGCTGACCGGCGCGGGGGTGCCGACGCTCGTGGTGCAGGGCGAGCGCGACCCGATGGGTCGTCCCGAGGAGTTCCCCGAGGGCACCGACCTCGCGGTGGTGCCCGATGCCGACCACGGGCTGAAGGTGCCCGCACGGGGGGTCTTGTCGCAGGCCGACGCCCTCGCGCTGGTGGTCGAGGCGGTGCTCGAGTGGCTGGTGCGCGAGGTCACCGGGAATCCCTGATCCGACCGACGCGTTAGGTCGGCGTGCTTGCCCTGATGGATCCTGCACGGCTCCCGGTAACGTGGGAGTCGATGACTGACCACCCTGATGTGACCGCCCTGGCTGCTGACGACCCCCCCGAGGTCGATGTCGCCACGGAGTCCGACGCCGAGCGGGCCGCCCGCTTCGAGCGCGACGCCCTGCCCTTCCTCGACCAGCTGTACGGCGCGGGCATGCGGATGACCCGCAACCCCTCCGACGCCGAGGACCTCGTGCAGGAGACGTTCGCCAAGGCCTACGCGTCGTTCCACCAGTTCAAGCCCGGTACCAACCTGAAGGCCTGGCTGTACCGCATCCTGACGAACACCTTCATCAACAACTACCGCAAGAAGCAGCGCCAGCCCCAGCAGTCCATGTCCGAGGACGTCGAGGACTGGCAGCTCGCGCGGGCCGAGTCGCACACGTCGTCCGGACTCAAGTCGGCTGAGAGCGAGGCGCTCGGACATCTGCCCGACTCGGAGGTCAAGGAGGCGCTGCAGCGCCTGCCCGAGGAGTTCAGGCTCGCGGTCTACCTCGCCGACGTGGAGGGCTTCGCCTACAAGGAGATCGCTGAGATCATGGGTACGCCGATCGGCACCGTGATGTCTCGGCTCCACCGCGGTCGACGTCAGCTGCGAGACATGCTCTCGGACTACGTCCGTGCCCATGACCTGCTGCCGGTCGGGCACGACCGCACCACAGGGGGTTCGAAGTCATGAGCGGCGCAACCAGCGACGAGACCTGCGCGGAGTTTCTCGACCGGATCGTCTACATGCTCGACGACGAGCTGGACAGCGGCGAGGTGGCGGAGGTCAAGGCCCACCTCGAGGAGTGCGCCCCCTGCCTGCAGAACTACGACCTGCAGCGCACCGTGAAGGCGCTGGTGGCGCGGTCATGCATGGAGCACGCCCCCGAGAGCCTGCGCGAGCGCGTGCGGGTCCAGATCCAGCAGATCCGGGTGACCTACACCGAGGGCTGACCTCTTCCCGCTACCTCTGCGGGACCGCGCACAGCGGCGTTCGCTGTGGGAGCCCGGAGGCGCGTTGCGAGCAAGCTCGCTGCGGTGGGTCGCTCGGGCCTCGTCCAACCGACCCGTCCTCGCTCAGCTCAGGCGTTGGGGCGCTTGCCGTGGTTCGCGGCCTTCTTCTTGCGCCCCCGGCGCTTGCGTCCGGTCTTGCCCATGGTGTTCCTCCTGTGGTCGGCCCGCACGCTGCGGCGCATGCGATCACCCATTGTCTCAGCCGGCTGGTGCAGCGCGAAATTGGTCGCGCACCTCGGCCAGCGTCGGTTGTGCCGCCGTGCCGCCGACGGCACGCGTCGAGAGGCTGCCGCACCGGACCGCTCGGACCAGGCACTCTTCGCCCGAGAGGCCGTCCAGCATGCCGCTGATGAATCCTGCGTCGAAGGAGTCGCCGGCGCCGGTGGTGTCGACCGCCGGCACGGCCGGGGCCGGGACGCGGCGTACGAGCTCGGGAGCCTCCCACAGCGCGCCGCCCTCCGCTCCGTTCTTCAACGCGACCCGACACCCCCGGTCGAGCACGACGCGTGCTGCCTCGTCCAGGTCCGGCCGGCCGGTCAGCGCAAAGAGCTCCGTCGCGTTGGGCATCAGCACGTCGGCCTGCTCGAGCAGCGGGAGTACGCCGTCCCACCTCTCCGCGGGGTCCCAGTTGGTGTCCACCGACGTGGTCGCGCCCCCGTCACGGGCTGTCGCGAGCAGTCGCGGCAGATGGGCCGCGAGTCGGGGCGTCAGGAAGCAGGAGGCGCTGTGGACGTGCCGGACCCTCGCCACGAGATCGTCGTCGACGACCTCCGGGCCCGTCGAGGCGATCGTCCCCGGGTGGGTAAGGATGGCCCGGTCGCCGACCGACAGGACGACGCTGAGCCCGGTCGGGACTGAGGGGTCGGTGCGTAGCCAGCGGACGTCCACACCGCGGTCGGTCAGCGCCTCGCGGACGAACTCGCCGTAGAGGTCGTCGCCGACGGTCGCCGCGAGTGCCGTCGCCACACCGAGGCGGGAGAGGCCGCACGCCACGATCGCGGCCGACCCGCCGAGCACGAGGTCTGCGCTCTCCAGCAGCGTTTCGGCCTGACCGAACCGGGGCACCGCATCGCCGGTGAGCAGCAGATCGGGGTTGGCGTCCCCGATCACCAAGACGTCGGGTGCGGACATGCGAAACTCCTTCGGGAACAGCACGACTGCGCGAATGCTCACGATTCGTCGTACGAAGTTGAGCGTAATGCTCGCATGGTCCTAGTCTCGCGGCATGCCGACCACGATTGCGATCATCGGCGCGGGGAGTGTCGTCTTCACCCGCGACCTGCTCGGTGACGTGTTCTCCTTC
>JAICSC010000021.1 GCA_025937085.1 Nocardioides sp. | reverse complement strand
GTGTGGGATCTGCGGGGAACGCCACACCGTGACCACTCGAGATCTGCGGATCCCTGACTGGCCCCGGGACGCGCACAGACAGCGGCAGTCATGAGCAGCCGCGAGCTCGGCACCCGGTCGTGAGTCTCCACCGCCGCGACGGCCGGCGTCGGGCGTGCGGTGGTCGGCGGTGAGCTGCCCCCCGGGCATGGGCGTGCGCCTTCTGCCCTCGCGAGACCCAGGGCCGAGACGTGCTGCGTGTCTCAGTGCTGGCGGAGGGGGACGTCGTCGGTGTCCCGGAGGTTGTGGTCGTCGAACTCGTGGCCGGCGGCCGGGTGGTCGAGGCCGAGCTCACGCTGGTGCTCCTCGTCCGCGTGGTGGTGCGCCTCCGCGAGCTCCTCGGCCGTGGGCTTCTGGACGTTGTCGGCGAACATGCCCTTCGCGATCCTGGCCCGGATCCGGTCGGCCCGGGTACCGGGCGCCGGGACGCCGTTCTCGTCGACGTCCGACTCGAGCTCGAGGACCTGGTCACGCTGGCGCGCCGTCAGCGTGTAGGCGGCCGCCGGACTGATCGGCAGGTGCCGCTCGCTGTAGCCGCCCTCGGCCGACCGCATGATGATCCCGGTCTCGTAGCCGTGCAGCAGCAGGGCCGAGTCGGAGCGCTGGAGCCCGATGCACCAACGCCGGGTCACGTAGAACACGATCGCCGGGATGATGAAGATCGCGGCCCGCATGAAGTACGTGATGGAGTTCAGGCTCCAGTGGAAGTGGGTCGCCAGGATGTCGTTGCCACCGGCGGCCCAGAGCAGCCCGTACTCGGTGACCATCGCCGCCAGGAACGCCGTCCGAGTGGGCGCGTTCCGCGGTCGCTGGAGCAGGTGGTGCTCCCGCTTGTCGCCGGTCACCCACTGCTCGAGGAACGGCCAACCGATGATCATGCCGAACAGCAGGAACGGGGCGATCTGGCCGGGGAGCATCACGTTCCAGGAGATCGTGATCCCCCAGATATGGGTCTCCCAGTTGGGCATGATGCGCAGGAGGCCCTCCGCGATCCCCATGTACCAGTCGGGCTGCGAGCCGGCCGTCACCTTCGACGGGTCGTAGGGCCCGTACTTCCAGATCGGGTTGATCGACAGCAGCGCACCCATCAGGGCGGTGACGCCGAAGACCATGAAGAAGAACCCGCCGGCCTTCGCGGCGTACACCGGGAGCATCGGGAAGCCGACGACGTTCTGCTCGGTGCGGCCCGGGCCCGCCCACTGGGTGTGCTTGTGGAAGACCAGCAGCAGCATGTGCAGGCCGATCAGGGCGAGGAGCAGGCCCGGGATCAGCAGCACGTGCAGGATGTAGAGCCGTTGGACGATGACGTCGCCGGGGAACTCCCCGCCGAAGATGAAGAACGACATGTAGGTGCCGACGACCGGTGTGGCCTTGATCAGACCGTCGGCGATGCGGAGGCCGGTGCCGGACAGGAGGTCGTCGGGCAGGGAGTATCCCGCGAACCCCTCGAGGATGCCCAGCAGGAGCAGCAGCGAGCCGACGATCCAGTTCAGCTCGCGCGGCTTGCGGAAGGCCCCGGTCACGAACGTCCGCATCATGTGCACGAACATCGCCGCGATGAAGAGATTGGCGGACCAGTGGTGCATCTGCCGCACCAGCAGACCACCGCGTACGTCGAAGCTGATGTGCAACGTGGAGGCGTAGGCGTCGGACATCGGGACGCCGCGGAGCTGGGCGTAGGAGCCCTGGTACGCCGACTCCGACATGCTCGGCGTGAACCAGAAGGTCAGGAAGGTTCCGGTCAGCAGCAGCACCACGAACGACCACAGGGCGATCTCTCCGAGCATGAACGACCAGTGGTCGGGGAAGACCTTGCGGGCGAAGACCTTGGTCAGCGTGCCCAGCTTCAGCCGGTCGTCGGCCCAGCCGGCCACGGCCCCGGCCTTGTTCGGCTTCTTGGCGGTCGCGGCGGTGCCGCGGTTGGTGTCGGCGATCTTGCTGGTGTCCAGGGACATGGTCAGCCTCGCTCCCAGAAACTCGGCCCGACGGGGACGGTGAAGTCGCGCTTGGCTGCCAGGTAGCCCTGGTCGTCCACCGTCAGCTCGAGCTGCGGCAACGGCCTGGCAGCCGGCCCGAACAGCACGCGACCGCTGTCGGCCAGGTCGAAGGTCGACTGGTGGCAGGGGCACAACAGGTGGTGGGTGGTGCGCTCGTTGAGGGAGATCGGGCAACCGACGTGCGTGCAGATCTTGGAGTAGCAGACGATGCCGTCGACGGACCAGTTCATGGTCTGCTGCGACACGATGTCGCTGGGCAGCATCCGGTGCAGGATCACGGCGGCCTTGGACTTGTCGACGAGCAGCTGGGTGCCCTCGACGACAGGCTGCTTGGTCTCCGCGTCGACGGCGAACATCACTTCCGGCTCCGCGTTCACCAGGTCGCCGATCACGAGGTCGGTGACCTTGATCGGCGTTCCGACGACGTCGCGCACCACGCGCTGCAGGGTGCGGTTCTGCGTCTTCCACCACGCCTGCATCTCGGGGGTCCAGGTGTCGATGTCCCAGATGGTGTGGTCGAGCTTGTCGCCCGGCAGCGGGCCGAGGTCGCGGAGCATCACGATCGGCAGGAGCCCGAGGATGCCTCCGGCCGCCAGCAGTGAGTTGCGGATCAGCGGGCGGCGGCCCAGGCCGGACTCCTCGAGGCTCGTCTGCAGGATGCTGACCGCGGCCTCCCGGTCCTCCTCGGACGATGACGCGGGGTGCCGCATCTCGACGATCTCGTGGTCGCCCATCAGCTTGCGGGCCCACTGGATCATGCCGGCACCCATGCCGAACAGCGTCACGGCCAGACAGACTCCCAGCGCCACGTTGCTGGCGCCGAGGTTGGCGATGGTGTCCGGGTTGTCGCCGACCTTGAACACGACGTAGCTGGCGATGAACCCGATGGCGCCCAGGATCGCCAGTCCGAACAGAGCGGCCACCTGACGCTCGGCGCGCTTCTCGGCCCTCGGGTCGACGTCGGTGGGGCGCCACTGGTGCTCGGGCAGGCCGGGGTTGGCGATCGGCTCCTCGGTGGCGATGCCCTGGTGGTCGGCGTGGGTCGGCTCGGGCAGGTGGTCGGTCATACGTCAGCCTTCGTCTTGGACGAACGGGCGGTGTGGGCTGCGATCCAGATGGCGACGCCGACCAGCGACCCGATCCCGAGGACCCAGGCGAACACGCCCTCGCTCACCGGGCCGATGCCGCCCAACCCGAATCCGCCGTAGCCCGGGTTGTCCTCGATGGACTGGAGGTAGGCGATGATGTCGCGCTTCTCGCTCACCGACAGGTTGCCGTTGGAGAAGTTGTCCATGGCCTGCGGCCCGGTCAGCATCGCCTCGAAGATGTACTTCGGCTCGACTCCGCGGATCTTCGGCGCGTAACCGCCGTGCGGCATGGCGCCACCGGAGCCTTCGAAGTTGTGGCACGCCGTGCAGTTGGTCAGGAAGATCTCGCCGCCGCGCGTGATCATCTCCTGGCGCTGCTCCTCGCTGATGCCGTCGAGGCTGTAGTCCTTCGGGCTCGGGATGGCCGGTCCGGGGCCGAGCGACGCGACGTACGCCGCGAGCGCCGCGATCTCGTCCGGCTTGTAGCTGACCCTGTCCTTCTGCGGGATCTGCGGCCCGGGCTGGACCGCCGGCATCCGGCCGGTGCCGACCTGGAAGTCGACGGCGGCCGCGCCGACACCCACCAGGGACGGGCCGAGCTGGTTGCCGTCGAGGGTCTTCACGCCCTGCCCGTTGGTGCCGTGGCAGAACGAGCAGCCGACCAGGAACAACTGGTGGCCCTGCTTGATCTGCGCGGCCGAGTCGTTCTCGCGGGCCGAGGACGACGGCGAGAAGGCGGCGTACAGCCCGCCGGTCAGGAGGAGTCCCAACAGGACCACGAGCAACCCGGCGACCGGGCCGCGGCGGTGCCGTGAGAGACGTCCGAGGGGGCGGTTCAGGAAGCGCACAGTCAGTCCCTTGCGGTCACTGGGTCGGTCACAGGGTCGGTCACTGGGTCGGTCACGGTCATTGGATGAGGTAGATGGTCGCGAACAGGCCGATCCAGACGACGTCGACGAAGTGCCAGTAGTAGGACACGACGATCGCGCTGACCGCCTGCTCGTGGGTGAACCGCCGGGCCATGAACGTGCGCCCGAGCACGAACAGGAAGGCGACCAGGCCGCCGGTCACGTGGAGGGCGTGGAAACCGGTGGTCAGGTAGAACATCGAGCCGTAGCCCGAGGACGGGATGGTGATGCCCTCCTGGATCAGCGAGGTGTATTCCGTCGCCTGGCCCGCCACGAAGATGGCGCCCATGAAGTAGGTGAGGATGAACCACTCACGCAGGCCCCACTTCGGCACCTGGAACAGCGAGCCGGCGCGCCCGACCTGACCGCGCTCCGCGGCGAAGACGCCCATCTGGCAGGTCAGCGAGGACAACACCAGGATCGTGGTGTTGACCGCGGCGAAGGGCACGTCGAGCTTCTCGGTGCTCTGCGCCCAGAGATCGGGGCTCACTGCGCGGATCGTGAAGTACGACGCGAACAGGGCCGCGAAGAACATCAGCTCGCTGGCCAGCCAGATGATGGTCCCGACGCTCACCATGCTCGGGCGGTCGTGGTGTCCGTGCAGCCGGGAGGCAGGGATCGTCGTCGAAGCTGTCGCCACGGGCCTCATTATGTCCCGACCCCTTCGGAGTGGGCACCCCGACCCCCTCGGGGTGTCGGGCCGATTCGGTAGCCTTCTGCGCGTGAGCGACTCCCACGACGCCGGCTCCCACGGCTCCGGGCAGCGGCAGCAGCGGCTGCGCGTGCTCGTCTACAGCGACGACGTCGACGTCCGGCAGCAGGTGATCCTCGCTCTCGGGCGGCGGCCGCACCCCGACCTGCCCGAGCTCCAGTACGTCGAGGTCGCCACCGAGCCGGTCGTCGTGCAGAACATGGACGCAGGAGGCATCGACCTGGCGATCCTGGACGGCGAGGCGGTGCCGGCGGGTGGCATGGGCATCGCCAAGCAGCTCAAGGACGAGATCTACCGCTGCCCACCGATCCTGGTCCTGATCGGTCGCCCCCAGGACGCGTGGCTGGCCACCTGGTCGCGCGCCGAGGCGGCCGTGCCACACCCGATCGACCCCGTGCGGCTGGCCGAGGCCGTCACGCAGCTGTTGCGCCCGCGCCTGCCCGCCACCGCCACCAGCTGACGACGGTGACTCCGACCTGGAGCGAGGTGCTGGGAGCCCTCGTCCAACGGCAGGACCTCACCGGCGAGCAGACCCGGTGGGCGATGGGCGAGATCCTGGCCGAGGCGGCCACGCCGGCGCAGGTCGCCGGCTTCGCGGTCGCCCTCCGCGCCAAGGGCGAGACCATCGACGAGGTCACCGGCCTGCTCGAGGCGATGTACGCCGTCGCCACGCCATTGACCGTCCCGGGGCGCGCCCTCGACGTCGTCGGCACGGGGGGTGACCGGTCGATGAGCGTGAACATCTCCACGATGGCGGCCGTCGTCGCCGCCGGCGCGGGCGCCCGCGTGGTCAAGCACGGCAACCGCTCGGCGTCCAGCCAGGCCGGTTCCGCCGACGTGCTCGAGGCCCTCGGCATCCGGCTCGACCTTCCCCCCGAGCGGGTGGCCTCGCTCGCCGAGCAGGTCGGCATCACCTTCTGCTTCTCCGCCGCGTTCCACCCCGCGATGCGGCACGCCGCCGCGCCCAGGCGCGAGCTCGCCATCGCCACGACGTTCAACATCCTCGGGCCGTTGGCCAACCCAGGGAGGCCGGCCGCATCGGCGATCGGTTGTGCCGACGTGCGGATGGCGCCGTTGATGGCCGGCGTGCTGGCCCGTCGCGGGGTCGATGCGTGGGTCTTCCACGGGGACGACGGGCTCGACGAGCTGACCACGACCACGACGTCCCAGGCGTGGCTGGTCCACGACGGGACCGTCACCCCGGCCGCGATCGACCCCTCCTCCCTCGACATCGCGCCCGCGCGGCCGGAGGACCTGCGTGGCGGCGACGTGCAGCACAACGCCGGCGTCGTACGCCGGGTCCTGGCCGGCGAGACCGGTCCGGTGCGCGATGCCGTCCTGCTGAACGCCGCGGCGGCTCTGGCGGTCCACGAGCAGCCGGAGGCGACGGTCGGGGAGGCGCTGCCCGCGGCCTACTCCAGGGCGACCGAGTCCATCGACTCCGGGGCCGCGGCGCGGGTCCTCGAACGCTGGGTGGAGGCGTCAGCCGGCTGAGCTCGCCACCGGCGGCGACGGAGACCGCCAGCCCTTGGGGGCGCGAAGCATCTCCATGGAGTCCGACCTGTGCACGATCCGCCAGCCCTCCACGACCACCAGGGAGTAGGCCAGTCGCGTCGTCGGGCGCACGATCGCGACTCGGGCGCCGGTGGCGTGCAGGTCGCGTTCCCAGCCTGGTGCCATGGTCATGAACCCGTTGTTCCGGTCGAGCTCGCGGGTCGTGAAGGTGTCGCCGTACCCGTGCATGACGAGGTCGAGACGGGGATGGCGCCACATCAGGTAGCCGCCCAGGCTCCAGTCGTCGAGGACCTTGGTCCCAGGCGGCAGCGCCTCGAGGGCCGGCCCGGTCCAGGCCGGCTCGGACAGGGGACGGGCCGAGGTGTGGGGCACCGCGAGGGCGAGCACCACGAGCGTCAGGACGGAACCTCCGACCACCGCCCGGCGCTCGCCGCGACCCACCGGCGTGGTGAGCCTCGATCCGTGACTGAGCCCGGGGACCGCGCGGGAGGCCAACGCCTGCAGCGGCCCGGCCGCCAGCGGCGCCAGCATCGCCGCCCCGACCGGCACGGTCCGCACCGAGTACGCCGCGAACACGCCGGCCAGGAGGATCAGCAGCGTCTCGGTCCAGGAGTTCCGGCCGCGGCACCACAGCCCGACGAGAGTGGCAGCGAGCAGCACGGCGAACCCGCCGGACTGCCACGAGACCCAGTCCGGCGGCTGCCACTCCGCGAAGTACGACGCGCGGGAGCCGACCTGGACCACGGCGCCGTACAGCGCGGGCCCGACCGGGGTGATGGCCGCGGCGACCGCGCAGGCAACGGTCGCGGCTCCGGATCGCACGACGACGCCACGCGGGGCGCGGTCGAGGGCCAGGCCGACCGTCGCAAGGACGCCGACCATGAGGGCCACCGGCCACATCCCGTGCAGCATCGCCCACAGCCACACGAGCGGCACCAGCCACCAGCGGACCCGGCGGTCGTCGAGGGTGCGGAGCCAGGCGGCGACCACGACCGCGGTGAACAGGTAGCTGACCACCTGCGGCCGCATGGACAGCCCGCTCTGCATGGCGTACAGGGCCACAGCGGAGACGGGCATCGCGACCAGGGGCTCGGCCCGGTCCCGAGCGGCGGCGTACACCCCGAGGAAGAGCAGCACCTCGAGCAGCCCGGACAGCCAGGCGACGCCGGCCAGCCCGAACCAGTCCTCGGTCTTGGCCATCACGACCTCGGACAGCCACTGTGTCGGCACCCAGTCGTTGGTGGCGAAGGTGCTGACGCTGCCGGGATGCCGCAGGGACCAGCCGTGCAGGAACTCGTGCCCGAAGCGCAGGTGGAAGTAGGTGTCGGTGTTGGTCAGCGGGTGCGCGGTGTTGACCAGCAGCGAGACCAGGATGCCGACCAGGACCAGCCAGGGGAGGGTCGGCCAGACGCGCGACCGGAGACGTGACCAGGTACGGCGGGCGCGGCTCACCCGCCCGTGCTCAGCCCGCCGAGCGGAGCCGCTCGAGGGCGAGGTCGAAGACGATGTTGAGCGCGTTGACGTTGGACTGCCCCCGCCGCCGCGACTCATCCGCGTAGTCGATCACGACCGGCGCCTCGGTCCAAGTGAGGCCACGGCGGGCGATCAGGCCGAGCAGCTGGCTGGCGTGCGCCATGTCGGCCAGCGTGAGGTCGATCTGCTGGACGGCGTGGCGGTTGAGCACCCGCAGCCCGTTGTGAGTGTCGGTGACCCGGAGCCGGGTGGTGGCCCGGGTGAACGCGATACCGGCCCGGAGGACAGCGCGCCGTGCGGCGGGCACCTCGGTGTCGGGCGTCAGGAAGCGGGAGCCGAGCACGACGTCCACGCCGGTGTCCCGGGCGGTGGCCAGGAGGGCGAGGGCGTCCTCGACCCGGTGCTGCCCGTCGGAGTCGAAGGTGACGACGTAGCGCATCCCGGGGTCGGTCAGGGCGTAGGCGAACCCGGTCTGGAGTGCCGCACCCTGGCCGAGGTTTGTCGGGTGGCGTACGACGTGGGCGCCGGCCGCCCGGGCCAGCTCCGCGGTGCGGTCGGCACTGCCGTCGTCGACCACGACGACCCGGCCGAACTCGGTCCGCAGCCCGGACACGACGGCCGCGACGCGGGCCTCCTCGTTGAAGGCAGGCACGACCACCGTCACGTCGGCGTGGGGTACCTGCTGACCCGGCATGGCCGCAGCGTAGGTGTCACGCGGCTCCCCCGGACGTGGTTCGACAGAAGTCTGACCGATCGGTCAGGGAGGACTAGTCCGAGGCGGTGGTCACGAAGTCGATCAGCTCCTCGACCCGCCCGAGCAGGGCCGGCTCGAGGTCGGCGTACGACGTGACCCGGGAGAGGATCTGCCGCCACGCCCGGGCGATGTCCGCCTGGTCCGCGTGCGGCCACCCCAGGGCGGCGCACACCCCGTGCTTCCACTCGACGCCGAACGGGATGTCCGGCCACGACCGGAGGCCGAGTCGTTCCGGCTTCACCCCGGCCCACACGTCCACGAAGGGGTGGCCCACCACGAGCACGTGCGCCCCGACGGGGGACCGTCGGACGTCGTCGGCGATCCGGCTCTCCTTCGAGCCCGGGACGAGATGGTCGACCAGGACGCCGACGCGGCGTTCCGGTGCCGGACCGAACTCGCGCAACGCCCCGAGCAGGTCGTCCACACCGCCGAGATGCTCCACCACGACTCCCTCGACACGGAGGTCGTCGCCCCAGACCTGCTCGACCAGCTCGGCGTCGTGCCGCCCCTCGACGAAGATCCGGCTCTCCCGCGCGACCCGCGCCCGGGCTCCGGGCACCGCCACCGACCCCGACGCCGTACGCCGGGGAGCCGCGGGTGCCGAGCGGACCACCGGAGCGGTGAGTACGACGGGCCGTCCCTCGAGCAGGAAGCCCGGCCCGAGGGGGAAGCCACGCCTGCGGCCGCGCCGGTCCTCGAGCGTGACGGTGCCGAGATCGCGCTCCACCGCCACGATCTCGCCGCAGAAGTCGGTGGTGACCTCCTCGACGACCAGGCCGAGCGTCGCCTCCGCGGGCCATGCCTCCGACCGGCGACCGCGCGCAGACGCCCGCCAGTCGGAGGCGAGGACGTCCGGTCCGTACCGATCCTGGGCCACCGCCCCACGCTAGGAGGCGGGATGCCTCGCCCGTGGGTGACGCGCCGGGCCGGGCCGGGCCGGATCAGTCCTCGTGGCTCTCCTTGAGGACGTCGTCGGGGACGTCGTCCCCGACGGGCTCGGCGAGAGGGTTGTCCTCGCTCGGCCGGAGGTCCTCGGGAAGCTCCTCGTCGGTCACGTCGTGTGGGTGCCCTGATGACTCGGACGACTGCTCACTCATCCATCCGTTCTATCAGGCCGGTTCTACCAGGCCGGTCCGATCAGGCCAGCGGGAGCGACCGGGTTCCCGGCGGGAGCTGCTCGTAGCCGCGTCGGCAGGCGTTGGCGATCCGGTCGTCGGCCTCCCATGGCCACTCACCTTCGGCCACCGCCGCGTCGAGCGGTACGCCGGCGGCCGCCAGGCGGCGTACCGTCTCGCCGATCACGGCGAGGTCGTCACGCTGCGTCTCCACGAATGCCCGGTCGACCGGTACGCCGTGACCCGGCACCACCGAGTTCTCCGGCGCAACCAGCGACAGCACGACGTCGAGCGAGGAGTGCCACTCCAGCGGCCAGGAGTCGAGGCCGATCCAGGGCTTGGCCGACTCCTCGACCAGATCGCCACCGAGCACGACACCCGCGTCCGGGACCACGACCACGAGGTCGCCGTCGGTGTGCCCGCGGCCGGGGAAGACCAGCTCGACCAGCCGGTCCCCGAGGTCCAGGCTCCGGGTCGAGGAGAAGGTGTGGTCGGGAAGCACCAGCTCGGTGTCGGCGACCTCCTCGCGGTGCGGGTCCTCGGACTCCGCGAACCGCCCCTTCATGCGCTCACCCTGCTCGGCGAGCATCCGGGCGGCGTCCTCATGGGCGTGGATCGGCACCGCTGGGTCCTGCTCGCGGAAGGCGGCGTTCCCGAACGAGTGGTCCCAGTGCCAGTGCGTGTTCACGACCGCGGTGACGGAACCGGCACCGAGCCGGCGCAGGTCGTCGATGACGGTGCGCCCGGCGGCGGTCGAGCCATGGGTGTCGACCACGACGAGCCCGCGCTCGCTCCCGATCGCCGTCACGTTGGCGTCTGCCCACTCGTACCGCGCGACCCAGACCCGGTCGGCCACCTCGCAGAAGTCCGTCACGTCCAACGACCCTAGTAGTCTTGGCACTCCGGGCTGGTGAGTGCCAGCCGGGTCGGGGGCGGTCTGCGAGGAGGTGGCGACATGCAGGACGAGCGACGGCTCGCCGTGCTGCGCGCCATCGTCGAGGACTACGTCGCCACCCAGGAGCCGGTCGGGTCCAAGGCACTGGTCGATCGGCACGGGCTCGGGGTCTCTCCGGCCACGGTCCGCAACGACATGGCCGCCCTGGAGGAGGAGGGGCTGATCACCCAGCCCCACACCAGCGCCGGGCGCATCCCGACCGACAAGGGCTACCGGCTCTTCGTCGACCGGCTCACCACGATCAAGCCGATGACGCCGGCCGAGCGTCGGGCGATCGCCACCATCCTGGACGGGGCCGTCGACCTCGACGACGTCGTCCAACGGTCGGTCCGTCTTCTCGCGCAGCTGACCCACCAGGTCGCGATCGTCCAGTACCCCACCCTCACCCGATCGACCGTCCGGCACGTCGAGCTGGTCACGCTCAGCCCGACCCGGCTGATGGTGATCCTGATCCTCAGCTCCGGCCGGGTGGAGCAGCGGCTGGTCGAGCTGGCGGGAGCGGTCGACGAGGACGACGTCGCTGCGCTGCGCGGGCGCCTGGCGGCGGCCGTCAACGGACGGACCATCGTCGAGGCGGCGACGGAGCTCGCCGCCCTCGAGGCGCCGTCGGGCGACCAGGGCATCCAGGGCGCCGTGATCGACGTACTCGTCGAGTCGATGTCCGACCACCGCGCCTCCGAGCGGGTGGCCGTCGGCGGCGCGGCCAACCTGGCTCGGTTCGGTGACAGCTTCGAGATCTCGGTGCGTCCGCTCCTCGAGGCCCTCGAGGAGCACGTCGTCCTGCTCAAGCTGCTCGGCGAGGCCCAGTCCGGTGGCCTGGTCACGGTCCGGATCGGCCACGAGGGCCCCTACCAGGAGTTCGCCAGCACCAGCGTCGTGTCGACCGGGTACGGCCCCGCCGACGAGGCCGTCGGCAATCTCGGTGTGGTGGGCCCGACGCGCATGGACTATCCGGGGACGATGGCGGCGGTTCGCGCGGTCGCACGCTACGTCTCCCGCATCCTCGACGAGGCTTAGGAGCCGCCACCTGATGTCACCCGACCACGATCTGTACGAGCTGCTCGGCGTCTCCCGCGACGCGGACACCGAGGCGATCAAGAAGGCGTACCGGCGGCTCGCCCGCCAGCTGCACCCCGACGTCAACCCCGACCCGGCGACACAGGAGCGGTTCAAGGAGGTGTCCCGCGCCTACGAGGTGCTCAGCGACCCCCAGAAGCGCGCGGCCTACGACCGTGGCGGCGACGTGTTCGCAGGCGCTGGCGGATTCGGAGCCGGGTTCTCCTTCACCGACATCATGGACGCCTTCTTCGGCGGCCAGGCGGGATCGCAGGGTCGCGGGCCGCGGCCGCGCAGCCACCGTGGGCAGGACGCCCTGATCCGGATGGAGGTCTCGCTCGCCGAGGCGGCGTTCGGGGTCTCGCGCGAGCTGAAGGTCGACACCGCCGTGGTGTGCACGACGTGCAACGGCGAAGGCACGTCACCAGGAACCCACCCGGTGCCGTGCGAGACCTGTCGCGGCAGTGGCGAGGTCGCCCATGTCCAACGGTCCTTCCTGGGCGAGATCCGCACCCTGCGGCCCTGCTCGGCCTGCCGCGGCTTCGGCACCCTGATCCCCGACCCGTGTCGCGAGTGCTCCGGCGACGGGAGGGTCCGTGCGCGCCGCTCGATCACCGTGAAGATCCCCGCCGGGGTCGACAACGGCACCCGGGTCCAGCTGGCCGGCCAGGGCGAGGTCGGGCCGGGCGGTGGCTCGCCCGGAGACCTGTACGTCGAGGTGAACGTCGCGCCGCACGAGGTCTTCACCCGCGACGGCACGACCCTGCACTGTGTCGTGACCGTGCCGATGACGGCCGCGGCGCTGGGCACCACGCTGACGTTGCCGACGCTCGAGGCGGATGTCGAGGCGGGCGCCGGCACCGGGGTCGAGACGTCGTTCGAGCTGGACCTGAAGCCCGGCACGCAGTCGGGCAGCGAGCACGCCTTCCGCGCGCGCGGTGTTCCCGGGCTACGCGGGGGTCGCGGCGACCTGGTCGTCACCGTCGTGGTCGAGACCCCCACCCGTCTCGATCCTCGGCAGGAGGAGCTGATGCGTGAGCTCGCCGCGATCCGCGGCGAGGAGAAGCCGGACGGTCGCCTCGGTCAGAGCCGCCCCTCGGGCTCGGTGTTCGGGCGCATCCGCGACGCCTTCAACGGCCCCCCCAACCGACACTGATGTCGCTCCCGCTCCACTGGGTCGAGTCGCTGGCGGGCACCCACCCTGGAGACCGGGTCGAGGTGGGCGGAGACGAGGCACACCATGCGGTGGCCGTACGCCGGCTCCGGGTCGGCGAGCGGGTGTCGCTGACCGACGGGCTGGGCACGCTCGTGATCGCCTCCGTCGCCGAGACCGGGAAGCACCGGTTGGTGGTGACCGCCGAGGAGGTCGAGACCCGGGCCGCCCCGGTTCCGTCGTTCACGGTCATCCAGGCGCTGCCCAAGGGGGACCGGGGAGAGCTGGCCGTCGAGGTGCTCACGGAGGTCGGGGTGGCCACGATCGTGCCGTGGGCGGCCGCCCGCTCGGTGGCCGTCTGGCGAGGGGAGCGGGCCGCGAAGTCGCTCGGGCGCTGGCGGGCCACGGCACGCGAAGCCGCCAAGCAGGCGCGGCGCGCCTGGTTCCCGGAGGTCGAGGAGCTGTCGTCCACCGACGCGGTCGTGCAGCTCTTGGCCGAGGCCGACCTCGCGGTCGTTCTCCACGAAGGGGCGGGGGAGCCGATCAGTGCCCTCGACGTCCCGGTGAGCGGGTCGGTCGCGCTCGTGGTCGGGCCGGAGGGCGGACTCACCGACCAGGAGCTCGCCGCGTTCGCAGACGCCGGCGCGCACGGCGTACGCCTGGGTGACGAGGTGCTGCGCACGTCGACCGCCGGCGTCGCTGCGGTGTCCGCCTTGCTGGCGCGCACACTCCGTTGGGGGTGAGGACCGCTATTTCACCGTGATGACTCGGGTGTCGACCTCGGGCTTGTTGCGACCGGACGGGTCGTCATTCTGCGCGACCAAGGTGTACGTCCCGGGTGGCACCTTCGACAGGTCGAGGGTGACCTGCCACGGGAACAGTCGATCCTCGAGCCACCCTCCGATCGTGGGAGTCATCAGGAGCTTGTGGCCGTTCTGCTCGAGGTACACCGCGACGCTGCCCTCGAAGGCGTTGTTCACCCCGGTGACGTGCAGACTCCCGGACACCATGTCGCCGTCGTTGGGGTTAGAGATGTTGACATGCGAGAGGGTCGCGAGCGCCTTGCCCTGGGCGATCGGCTCGGAGGTCCGGACGCCGAGCACGCGATCGACCGCAGCGCCGTGCCGGACGAACAGCACAGGCAGCCGGGTGTGGAACGCGGCCTGCAGCGTGTACACCACCTGTTGGACCGCGGCCGTGGCGTCGTCCGCTGTCATGCCGGTGGGACGATCCCTGGGGACGCCCGCCGAGGGGGTCACGAAGATGACCCCCGCGTTCGGGTTGGCCTTCGCGTCCTTCAGCCACCCCCGCTGCCAGGCGGTCGAGTAGTCGGGGTCGAGTGGCGTGGACTCCAGGTCGTCGACGGCGAGGGCGGCGGTCGGCTTCGTGTCCGGCCCTCGGTGGAACTCACGGAAAAGGACGGGCTTGCCCTTCGGGTCGGCGCCGACGTAGTAGACCGCGTACGCCTTGGTCGCGGTCCTACCGGTGGCGGCCGACGTCGGGAGACCACTTGCAGTGTCGGTCGCCGTGGCGATCGCCGAGTGCAGCGAGGTTTCGGGGTCGGTGGCAGGTCCGACGTTCGTGTTCTTGTCGATGGCCATCGACGTGACGTAGGCGATGACGCCGATCACCGCGGCGGTGGCGAGGATGCCGGTGGCGGCGTACCAGGAACGGGACCGGGTCATGGGAACCACCTTGGGACGCGGGTGCACCGAGGCACGCAGCTCGTCGAGCCGGTTCTCCGGCTCGATGTCGGAGACCGCGTCGGACAACAGCCGACGCAGCCGGGCCTCGTCGTCGATCCGGTCGTTCATCGGGTCTCCTCGATCACCGCGCCGAGCACGACGCGAAGGGCGGCGGCGCCGCGTGATGCGTGGCTCTTCACGGCGCCCCGGCTGATCCCGAGCATGTCGGCGATCTCGGCCTCGGAGAGGTCGAGGTAGTAGCGCAGTGCGAGCACCTCCCGCTGGCGACGGGGGAGGCCGCGGAGCGCGTCGAGCACGGTGGCCCGGCGTGCCTGGTCGTACGCCGTCCGGTCGGCGCCCGAGGTCGGCTCCGGCGGAGCCTCGCGGTCGGCGTGACGGCGTACCACCGACAGGTGACGCAGGTGCGACCGCGAGCGGTTGACGACGCTCTGCCGCAGGTAGGCCAGCGCCTTGTCGGGGTCGTGCAGACGGTTCCACCTGGCGTGGACGGCGATGAAGCAGTCCTGGACGATCTCCTCCGCGGTGCCGACGTCGTGGACCAGCAGAACACCGAGCCGGACCAGCTGGCGCCAGTGGGCGGCGTACAACAGCTCGAGCGCCTCGTCGGCGCTCCAGCCGGACGCCTGGCTCCGGGTCGGAGCCATCACCCGCACCTCCGCATGTCCGATCACGGTAGTAGGACGTCCGCTCAGGACTCCGGGTTTACCGGGCTCCGGGCGAGTTTCTGCGACCATGGGCCCGTGGCCGACTGCATCTTCTGCAAGATCGTCGCGGGCGAGATCCCTGCCGACCTCGTCGCCCAGACCGAGACGGCGGTCGCGTTCCGCGACCTGAACCCACAGGCGCCGCTGCACGTCCTCGTCGTCCCGCGGACGCACGTGGCGAATGTCGCCGAGCTCGCCGATCGCGAGGCCGAGACGGTGGCGGAGCTCGTCCGGGTGGCCCGGGACGTGGTGGCCGACGCAGGCCACGAGAGCTACCGGCTGGTCTTCAACACCGGCGAGGAGGCCGGCCAGTCGGTCTTCCACGCCCACCTGCACGTGCTCGCCGGGCGGCCGCAATCGTGGCCGCCCGGCTGAGCCCGGCTCGCGAAAGGGTTGGGTGACCGGGGGCGGCCGCCCGTAGCATGGAAGCAAGATGACAGAGACCCAACAGACCGACGAACCAGCTGCTGACCAACAGGGCACCCGACACACCGTCGTGGTGCCCGGCAGCATCGACATGGTCCGCCTGCTCGGGCCGGGCGATGACCACCTCGCCCTCATCGAGCGGTCGTTCGACCTGCGGCTGCACGTCCGCGGCAACCGGATCACCTTGGAGGGCGACCCCGGCGAGGTCGCGCTGGCGGAGCGGCTCCTCGACGAGCTGGTCACCCTGATCCGATCCGGGCAGGGCATCACCACCGAGACCGTCGAGCGCGTGCTGTCGATGCTGCGTGCCGAGACCACCGAGCGTCCCGCCGACGTGCTGTCGCTGAACATCCTGAGCAACCGCGGCCGTTCGATCCGCCCCAAGACCCTCAACCAGAAGCGCTACGTCGACTCCATCGACAAGCACACGATCACCTTCGGCATCGGGCCGGCCGGCACCGGCAAGACCTACCTCGCGATGGCCAAGGCCGTGCAGGCTCTGCAGGCCAAGAACGTCAACCGGATCATCCTGACCCGGCCCGCGGTCGAGGCCGGCGAGCGGCTCGGCTTCCTGCCCGGCACCCTCAGCGAGAAGATCGACCCCTACCTGCGGCCGCTGTACGACGCGCTGCACGACATGATCGACCCCGACTCGATCCCGAAGCTTCTCGCCGCCGGCACCATCGAGGTCGCGCCGCTGGCGTTCATGCGCGGCCGGTCGTTGAACGACTCGTTCATCATCCTCGACGAGGCGCAGAACACCTCGCCGGAGCAGATGAAGATGTTCCTGACCCGGCTCGGCTTCGGCTCCAAGATCGTGGTCACCGGCGACGTCACGCAGGTCGACCTGCCGGGCGGCGTGAAGTCGGGCCTGCGGGTGGTCGAGGGCATCCTCAACGAGGTCGACGACGTCTCGTTCCAGCGACTCACCGCCCACGACGTGGTGCGGCACAAGCTGGTCGGCAGGATCGTGGCGGCGTACGACGAGTACGACGCGCGGCAGCCGCGGGTCGGCACCCGTTCCGACTGATGAGCATCCGGTGAGCGTCCGATGAGCATCGAGGTGCTCAACGAGTCCGGCGTCGACGTCGACGTCAACCGCCTGGCAGCCCTGAGCCGCTTCGTGATGGACCGGATGCGCGTCCACCCGCTGGCCGAGCTCTGCGTCAAGGCCGTCGACGAGCCGACGATCGCCGCGCTCAACGAGCAGTGGATGGAGAAGGAGGGGCCCACCGACGTCCTCGCCTTCCCCATGGACGAGCTCCGGCCGGGGCTGGTCAACGAGGATCCCGAGGAGGGCGTGCTCGGCGACCTCGTGCTCTGTCCCGCCGTCGCGGAGAAGCAGGGGGAGGCGGCCGGACACGGCACCGAGGCGGAGATCGAGCTGCTGACCGTGCACGGCATCCTGCACCTGCTGGGCTACGACCACGCCGAGCCGGAGGAGCACCAGGAGATGTTCGGTCTCCAGGACGAGCTGCTCGCCGCCTGGCGGTCGAGACCGCCGTCGGGTGAGCCGGCGACCGAACCGGGCCAGAGTCAGACGTGAGCGACGCGGTCGAGCTCGTCGTGGCCGGTGCGCTCGTCGTACTGGCCGGCGTGTTCTCCGCGGCCGACGCGTCTCTGACGTCGTACTCCCGGGCCCGTGCGGAGGAGCTGGTCGGCGAAGGTCGAGCCGGCGCCCGGCGACTGGTGACGCTGCTGGACGACCGCCCGCGCTATCTGAACACCGCGATCATGCTCCGGCTGCTCTGCGAGACCGGCGCGGCAGTGGTCCTCACCCTCGTCGTCCTGACCTGGTACGACGGGTCGCGCTGGCCGACCGTGCTGACGACGGTCGGGGTGATGCTGGTGGCGTCGTTCGTCGTGGTGGGCGTCGCGCCGCGGACCCTGGGCCGGCAGCACTCCGATCGGGTTGCCCCCGTGGCCGCCACCGTCCTCACCTTCGCGACCAAGATCCTCGGGCCGATCCCACAGCTGCTGATCCTGGTCGGCAACGCCATCACGCCCGGCCGCGGGTTCCGCAGCGGCCCGTTCTCGACCGAGACCGAGCTGCGCGAGCTCGTCGACTACGCCGAGGCATCGGCGGTGATCGAGTCGGGGGAGCGAGCGATGATCCACTCGGTCTTCGAGTTCGGCGACACCATCGCCCGCGAGGTGATGGTTCCTCGCGGCGACGTGGTCTACATCGAGCGGCACAAGAACCTCCGCCAGACCCTGTCCCTGTTCCTGCGCTCCGGCTTCTCGCGTGTGCCGGTGATCGAGGAGAACCTCGACGACATCGTCGGCTTCGCCTACCTCAAGGACGTCGTCAGGCGTGACTTCGAGGACCCCGGGGTCGAGCTCACCCAGCACGTCGACGAGGTGATGCGCCCGGCGCTGTACGTGCCGGAGTCGAAGCGCGTCGACGCCCTGCTGTCGGAGATGCAGGCGACACGCCAGCACATCGCGGTCGTGGTCGACGAGTACGGCGGCACCGCCGGTCTGGTCACGATCGAGGACCTGCTGGAGGAGATCGTCGGCGAGATCACCGACGAGTACGACGCCGAACAGATGGAGGCGTCGACCCTGGACGACGGCTCGGTGCGGGTGTCCTCACGCTTCCCCATCGACGATCTCGACGAGCTGTTCGGCTTCGACGTCGAGGAGGAGGATGTGGACTCCGTGCTCGGGCTGATGGCCAAGCATCTCGGCCGGGTCCCGATCCCGGGCTCGCACGTCGAGGCCCATGGCCTGCGCTTCTTCGCGGAGGCCGCCGCGGGGCGGCGTAACAAGATCGAGAGCGTGCTGGTGAGCCGGTTGGCCGACCTCGAGGCCTCGGGGGGCTGACCGGCTGGCGTGCAGTTGCGTTGTTCGGCGGACGATCAGCTGCCTAGCGTGTCGGTGTGACCTCTCGGCTCATCGCACTGTGCTTCGACGCCCTCGACCCCCCAGCGCTCGCACGTTTCTGGTCCGGCGTCCTGGGCTGGAAGATCGCGGACGACCCGTCGGACGGCGTCGCTTTGGTTCCGGCCGACGACACCGGCTTCCAGATCCGGTTCGTTCCGACCGACGAGCCGAAGTCGGGCCCGAACCAGACGCACTTCGACCTCACCAGCACATCGCTGGAGGACCAGCAGGCGACCGTGGACCGGGCGCTCGCACACGGCGCCCGGCACATCGACGTCGGCCAGCTGCCGGAGGAAGGCCACGTGGTCCTCGCCGACCCGGAGGGCAACGAGTTCTGCGTGATCGAGCCCGGCAACAACTTCCTCGCAGACTGCGGGTTCGTCGGGGCACTGGCCGGGGACGGCTCGCAGCAGTGCGGATACTTCTGGGCAGAGGCGTTGGACTGGCCGCTGGTGTGGGACCAGGACGAGGAGACCGCGATCCGATCACCGCACGGCGGGCCGAAGATCACCTGGGGAGGTCCTCCGGTGGAGCCGAAGCACGGGTCGACGTACCGGCCGCACTTCGACATCGCTCCGGTCGACGGCGACCAGCAGGCCGAGGTCGAGCGTCTCGTCTCGCTGGGCGCTACTCGCGTCGACATCGGTCAGGGCGACGTCGACTGGGTGGTGCTGGCCGACCCCGACGGCCACGAGTTCTGCGTCCTGGCGCCCCGATAGGGCAGGGACGGTCCTGCGTCGCGGCGGTGGCTGATCCACCGTTCGGTGGATCCGGGTTGAACCGGGGCGGCCTCGACGACGTAATCAGTGACGAGAGACCGATTCTTCTCGAGCACCTGATGACCGACCAACCCGCCAAGCCCGTTGCCTCGCGTGCCTACGTCGAGGTGGTTGTCGACGGCGTACGACACCACGGGAGGCTGCACGGGATCTGGCGACGAGGCGGCCAGCACGTGTGTGCGGTCTCCTGGCGGCCACGGCCCGGGGTTCTCCGGATCGACACACTCTCGGCCGCGGATGTCTGGGTCACTCCCTCGTGCACCAGGACGACCCGACTCGCGAAGGCTGATCTGCGCCCGGGGGTCAGCTGACGCGCGCGGTCAGGTAGTAGCAGCTGACCTCCGGCGTCCCGCCGTAGCCCTCAGGCAGGTACGGTGCCGGACCCGTGATCTCCACTGGAGTCCACACGTCCTCGTTCTGGAGCCGGTCGACCACGGCTCGGCACGCGCGGGCGTCCCACAGGTCCTCGCGCTGCGTCGCGACCACGAGTCCCCCTGGGCGGGCCACGCGCGCGAACTCCCGCCACACCGCCTCGACGTCCGGCAGGTAGGTCATCACCCCCACGCAGACCACTGCGTCGACGCTGTCGTCCTCGATGGCGAGTCGCCGCTGGAGGTCCGTGTGCTCGAGTGAGTCATAGGCTCCGCCCCGCTCGGCGAGTGCGAGCGACGCGTGCGAGATGTCGAGACCGACGATCCGTCCCGCGAATCCCCGTGCTCGAAGCTCTCGCCCGACGAGTCCGGTGCCGCACCCGACGTCGAGCACGGAGCCCGCCCCGGGGTGTCGGGCGATGACGGTCTCCGCCACCACTCCGGGAGCCTGGTAGGACCACGAGGCCAGGTCGTCGTCGTACCTCTGCGCCCAT
>JAICSC010000363.1 GCA_025937085.1 Nocardioides sp. | reverse complement strand
GAGGATGGTGTCGGCGCCGGCTCGGCGGATGGAGGTGAGGGTCTCCAGGATGGCGCTCTCGCGGTCGATCCAGCCGTTGGCGGCGGCGGCCTCGACCATGGCGTATTCGCCGGAGATGTTGTACGCCGCCACGGGGACGTCCACGGCGTCGCGCACCCGGCGTACGACGTCGAGGTACCCCAGCGCGGGCTTGACCATCACGATGTCGGCGCCCTCGGCCACGTCGAGCAGGGCCTCGCGCACGCCTTCGCGGGCGTTGGCGGGGTCCTGCTGGTAGGTGCGTCGATCGCCCTGGAGCGAGGAGTCGACCGCGTCGCGGAAGGGGCCGAAGAAGGCCGAGGCGTACTTCGCGGAGTACGCCAGGATCGCCACATCGGTGTGACCGGCTCGGTCGAGGGCACCCCGGATCGCGGCGACCTGGCCGTCCATCATCCCGCTCGGTCCGACCATGTCGACCCCGGCGTCGGCCTGGGCGAGCGCCATCTCGGCGTACACCTCGAGGGTGCGGTCGTTGTCGACGCGACCGTCGGGGGTGAGCACGCCGCAGTGGCCGTGGTCGGTGAACTCGTCGAGGCAGAGGTCGCTCATCACGGTCAGGGCGTCGCCGACCTCGGCCACCACGTCGGTGATCGCGAGGTTGAGGATGCCCGACGGGTCGATCGCCCCGGAGCCGACCGCGTCCTTGGACTCGGGGATGCCGAACAGCATGACGCCACCGAGCCCGAGCTCCGCGGCCTCGTGGGCGGCCTTGAGCAGCGAGTCGCGGGTGTGCTGGACGACGCCGGGCATCGACGCGATCGGGCGCGGGTCGGTGGCTCCTTCGCGGACGAACATCGGCAGCACCAGCTGCTCCGGCGCGAGCCGGGTCTCGGCGACCAGGTTCCGCAGGCCCTGGGTCGTGCGGAGCCGCCGCGGTCGCGTGACCGGATGGGGAACCGGAGTGGCGCCGGGTAGTTCAGTCACCGGGTTTCGAGGCGGTCGTTGCGCGACCTCCTCAACCTCCTCGCTTCGCTCGGAGCTTGCGGCTCGACGGCTTGCGCTCCGACGGCTTGGTGACCGGCTGGCCGCCCTCGACCAGCTCTGCGCGCCGCGCGGCGCCGAAGTCGGCGAGGGCGTCGACGAGGGCGTCGACGTCCGGCTTCGACGCGAGGACGTCGACCCGCAGGCCGTGCTCCTCGGCGGTCTTGGCCGTGGCGGGACCGATCACCGCGATCACCGTCGACGGATGCGGCTTGCCGGCGATGCCGACCAGGTTGCGCACGGTCGAGGACGACGTGAACACGACCGCGTCGAACTTGCCGCTCTTGATCGCGTCGCGCACCGGAGCCGGCGGCGGAGCCGCTCGGACCGTGCGGTACGCCGTGACGTCGTCGCACTCCCAGCCGAGGTCGATCAGGCCGGCGACGAGGTTCTCCGTCGCGATGTCGGCACGGGGCAGGAAGACCCGGTTGATCGGGTCGAGGAGCTCGTCGTACTCAGGCCAGTCCTCGAGGAGCCCGGCGGCCGACTGCTCACCGCTGGGCGTGAGGTCGGCACGCAGACCCCATTCGGCGATGGCGGCAGCCGTCTTGTCGCCGACCGCGGCGATCTTGAGGCCGGAGAACGCACGGGCGTCCAGGCCGTACTCCTCGAACTTCTCGCGCACGGCCTTGACGGCGTTCACGCTGGTGAAGGCGATCCACTCGTAGCGGCCCTCGACCAGGCCACGGACCGCCTTGTCCATCTGGAGCGGGTTGCGCGGGGGCTCGACCGAGATCGTGGGCACCTCTTCCGGTACGCCGCCGAACCCGCGCAGCCGGGCGGACAGCGAGCCGGCCTGCTCCTTGGTGCGGGGCACCAGGATCCGCCAGCCGAACAACGGCTTGGTCTCGAACCACGACAGGGCATCGCGCATGGCGACCACGTCGCCGATCACGGTCACCGCCGGCGGAGCCATCCGAGACGCCCGGGCGTCTGCGGCGATGTGCTCGAGGGTGGAGGTGACGGTCTGCTGGTCGGTGGTGGTGCCGGTGCGGGTCATCGCGACCGGGGTCTCCGGGTCGCGGCCGGCGGCGACCAGGGCCTTGGCGATGTCGGCGATCGAGTTCACGGCCGAGAGCAGGACCAGGGTGTTGGCGTCGGCGTACCGACTCCAGTCGACCCTGTGTCCGGCGCCGTCGCCCGCGGTCACGACCGTGACCTCGCGGTGGTCCTTGGTGGTCAGCGGGATGCCGGCGTACGCCGGGACTGCGGCCGCCGCCGAGACGCCGGGGACGATCTCGAAGCCGAGTCCGGCCTTGGCACACGCCGCGGCCTCCTCGGGGCCCGACGCGTAGACGAAGGGGTCGCCGGTCATCAGGCGGACCACCCGACCGCCCCGCTTGGCCTGCCTGACCACGACCTTGGCGCGGGCGGCGTGGGTCAGCGGCTGGCCGTCCTCCCCGAATCCGCCGTCGACCAGCTCGGGACCGCCCTCGGAACCCTCGGGCAGACCGAGGAGCATGCGGACGAGCGCGGGATGCTCGGCGCCCTCGGTGATCACGATGTCGGCCTCGCGGATCAGGTCCGCGGCACGGACGGTCAGCAGGCCGGGGTCACCCGGCCCGCTGCCGACGAACGCCACCCACCCGGGCTTGGCGTTGGTGCGCCCCCGTGGCCGGGTCGCGGTGGTCTGGGACTGGGCCCCTTGGGCTCGCGTCATGCGTCTTGCCTTTCGCAGTCGGTCACCGGCTGCTCGTGCGGTGAGCTCGGCTGTGTCCTTGCCTGGGTCTTCGTCAGCTGTCCTGCCCCCTCGTCGAGCATCTGCCCGGCGAGGCGGCTGCCGACGCCGGCAGCGTCGGCCGGGTCGCCGGTGGCGGACATCCGCACCGCCAACGTCCCGTCGGGTGAGAGCGCAGTCGCCCGCACCCAGAGCTCTTCTCCTCCGTCTCCCTCGACGACCTCGGCCAGCACCCCGATCGGAGCGGTGCACCCGCCTTCGAGCGTCGCCAGCACGACCCGCTCTGCGGTGACCGCGGCCCGGGTCTGGGCGTCGTCGAGCACGGCCACCTCGCCTGCCAGGTCGTCTCCTTCCCGCGTCTCGACGGCCAGCGCTCCCTGCCCCGGGGCCGGCAGCACCTGAAGCGGGTCGAGGACCTCGGTC
>JAICSC010000262.1 GCA_025937085.1 Nocardioides sp. | reverse complement strand
GGCGGCTCAGGTGGTACGCCGGCCGAGCCGGCTGACGACCACCAACCCGAGCACGCTGATGATCAGCAACGCGGCGCCCGGGGCCAGCAGCCGGGAGAGTCGGGGCGGTGCCGCGTCGGCGACCTTGGTGAACTGCACCGTCGGCGGGGGCGGCGGGCTCGGCTGGACTCCGCTGCCGAGCTTGGCGACCACCTGGTCGGTGAGCTTCTTGGTCGCACGCGCGGTCGACCTGGTGGCGACCAGCCGCGAGCCCTGCTCGGTGACGAAGAAGATGTATCGCTTGCCCCGGGCGAGCTTCGGTGGCGGGCATTTCGCACCGAGCTCGGCCGTGACGATCACCGAGTCGGTGACCAGCGACGACTGGTACACGCGATCGGCCGTCACGTTGTAGGTGCGGGTGCGGTCGGCGCCCTTCCCCTTGGCCGGCCGTACCTTGTCGACCACACCGCGGAAGACGACATCGGCCCGCTTGATCTGCTTGTCCAGGCCGATTCGGCGGCAGGCGGCAGGCGCGGGCCCGGCGGTGGCCGGGGAGGCGGTCACGAGGGCACCACCGACGAGCACGGCGGTCACTGCCACGCCGATCACACGTCGTAGGAATCCCCTCACCGCACCATCACACCACAGGCCGAAAAGGTCACAGGCCGAAAAGCCGGGCGAGCGTCACCGCGACGCCGTCCTCGGTGTTGGCGGGGGCGACGTGGTCGGCCGCGGCACGCACCGACTCGTGCCCGTTCGCGACGGCGTACGACGTGCCGGCCCATCTCAGCATCGCCAGGTCGTTGGGCATGTCGCCGAACGCGACGACATCCTCGGCCGCCACGCCCAGCCGCTCGCACAGGGCCGCCAAGGCACCGCCCTTCGTCACGCCGACCGCGCTGATCTCCATCAAGTGGTCGATCGTCCAGGTCGGGGTGGCCCGCTCCCCGACCGCGTCGACGACCCGGGCCCGGAAGTCGTCCGGATCCAGGGTGAGGTGCTGGGCCAGGACCTTGACGGCCGGCTCGTCCCAGAGGTCCGCGAGGTCGCCGACCCGCATGTCCGGTGGCGCGGGATGCAGGTCGACGTACGCCGGCTCGTGGCGGTAGCCGCCGAGGCACTCCAGGGCGATCGCGCTGCCGGGAGCCGCGTCCCGGATGGCGGCCACCATCGGCAGTCCCACGTCGGCCGGGATGCCCTGGCAGTCCAGCACCCGGTGGCTGCCGATGTCGTAGGTGATCGCGCCGTTCGAGACGATCCCCACGCCCTGCCCGCCACCGACATGGGCCCAGAGATCGTCCATCCAGCGCAGCGGCCGGGCGGTGACGAGAACCACCCGGACCCCCTGCTCCTGAACCCGGCGCAGGACGTCGAGGGTGCGTGCGGTGAGCCGCCCCTCGTCGTCGAGAAGGGTGCCGTCGAGATCGGTGGCGACCAGGCGCGGGCGGTTCACCCTGGATCCAGGTTCACTCGGCACCATCGGGACCGGGCCGGAACCAGCGGTCGAGCTCGAGGGCGGCCCCTTCGTCGTAGACGCTGCCGGCCACGGCGTCGGCGGCCTCCTTGACCTCCTCGACCGCCTGGCCCATGGCGACGCCGCGACCGGCCCAGCGCAGCATCTCGATGTCGTTGCGGCCGTCGCCGATCGCGAGCACGTCGGCCGCGTCGATCCCCAGCTCGCGGGCGACGTACTCCAGACCGGACGCCTTGCTGACCCCCACGGGTGCGAGGTCGAGCCAGGCAGTCCAGCCGACGACGTAGTCGGTCCCTTGGAGACCGAGCCTCCTCCCGAGCGCGACGAAGTCGTCCACGGTGGCGTCGGGGTCCCGGATGATCACGCGGCTCACGGGCACGGCGACCAGATCGGCGACGTCGGCGATCGTGAACTCTCCGGTGAGCTCACCATCGGGAAAGGGCCGGTTCACCCGGTAGCCCACGCCGCGCTCCTCGACCGCGACCAGCGCGGTCGGGTGGTGCTCCAGCACCGCGGCGACGGCCGGAGCGGCGTCGAAGGTCTCCTCGTGGACGACCTCGAGCGGCGGGTAGCGGAAGATCACGGCGCCGTTGCTCGCCACGACCCACAGCCCCTCGCCCTCGTCACCGTGCAGGTCGAGCAGGTCCGCGATCCGGGTCATGCCGTGCGGCGAGCGGCCGCTGGCGAGCACCACCTGGGCACCGGCCCCCAGCGCACGGTGCACCGCGTCGTACACCGGCGCACTGACCTGCTCGTACGTCGTGCCGACACCCTCGATCCACTTGAGCAGGGTCCCGTCGATGTCGAGCGCGACCAGCTTCGGCCGCCACGATCGGTGGCCGGAGCCGACCTCGTCGGTCGAGCCCTCGTCGGTCGAGCTTGTCGAGACCACGGGGCTAGCGGGCGACCGGCTTGATCACGTCGAGCCCGCCGAGGTAGGGGCGCAGCGCCTCGGGCACGCGCACGGAGCCGTCCTCCTGCTGGTGGGTCTCCAGCAGGGCGATGATCGGGCGGTTGGTCGAGCACAGAGTGCCGTTGAGGGTCGCGATCGGCCGGATCTCTACGTCCTTGCCGTCCTTGCCCGCGACGGGGAAGCGGCCGCGCGTGTCGAGCCGCCGGGTCTGGAAGTCGGTGCAGTTGGAGGTCGAGGTGAGCTCGCGGTAGCGCCCCTGGCTGGCGATCCACGCCTCGCAGTCGAACTTCCGCTGGGCCGAGAGCCCCAGGTCGCCGGCGGCGACGTCGATCACCCGGTAGCAGAGCTCGAGCTTGTCGAGGAACTCCTTCTCCCACTCGAGCAGCCGCCGGTGCTCGGCGAACGACTCCTCGATCGTGGTGTAGACGAACATCTCGACCTTGTCGAACCAGTGCACCCGGAAGATGCCGCGGGTGTCCTTGCCATGGGAGCCGGCCTCCTTGCGGAAGCAGGGGCTGAACGCGGCGTAGCGCAGCGGCAGGGTCGCGCCGTCGAGGATCTCGTCGGAGTGGTACGCCGCCATCGGCACCTCCGACGTACCGACCAGGTAGAGGTCCTGGCCCTCGATCCGGTAGACGTCGTCGGCGGCCTGGCCGAGGAACCCGGTCCCCTCCATCGCGCGCGGCTTGACCAGCGACGGCGGGGTGACCTGGATGAAGCCGTTGGCTCGGGCCATGTCCATCGCCATGTTGATCAGGGCGAACTCCAGCTGCGCCCCGATCCCGGTCAGGAAGTAGAACCGCGACCCGGAGACCTTGGCCCCACGCTCGATGTCGATGGCACCGAGCATCCGACCGAGCTCGACGTGGTCGCGCGGCTCGAAGTCGAACTCCGGCGGCGCGCCGTGGGTCTCGAGCACGACGAAGTCCTCCTCCCCGCCCGCCGGCGCTTCGGCCGCGGCGAGGTTCGGGATGTCCAACAGGGCCTGGCGCCAGGCGTCCTCGGCCTCGGTCTGCGCCGACTCCGCGGCCTTCACCTCGGCCGAGAGCTCCTTGGTGCGCGCGAGCAGGGCGGCCTTCTGGTCACCCTGGGCCTGCGGGATCTGCTTGCCGAGCTGCTTCTGCTCGGCCCGCTTGGCCTCGAAGGAGGCGATCGCGCTGCGACGTGACGAGTCGGCAGCCAGGGCGCGGTCGACGACGTCGTCGGACAGCCCGCGCTTGGCCTGGGCGGCTCGCACGCGGTCGGGGTCCTCACGCAGCACCTTGGGGTCGATCACCTGGGAAGGCTATCCCGGCATACTGACGCGCGTGCTGGACCGCCCCCGCCCTCTCGTCCTGGCCTGGGCCGGGGTGTGCGCGTTGCTGTTCGCGGTGCTGGCCTTCCTGGTGCGGCTGAGCCGGGCACCGCTGAACGGCTTCGACGACCTCGGCCGTAACGCCGAGCACTGGGCGGGCGGGCACGACGGTCTCGTCCACGTGCTGCGTTGGGTCGAGGCAGGCTTCGCGACGATCGGGATCCTGGTGCTGACGCTGCTGCTCGTCGTACCGCTGTGGGTGCGCAAGCACCGCCGGGCCTCCGTCTACACCGTGCTCGTCGTCGTCACCACGGTGTTGCTGTACACCTGGATCAAGGTGCTCGACGGGCGCGACCGACCGCTCTGGCAGGAGCCGGTGGGTCGCCTGGCCTCGCGGTCGTTCCCGTCGGGTCACGCGGCGAGCACGGCTGCCCTCGCCGGCGTCGTGATCGTGCTCGCGATCATGCTGGTACGTCGCTCGAACCTGCGTCGCGCGGTGTGTGTCGGCGCCGTGGTGGTCGCCGTCCTGGTCGGTGCCGACCGGGTGCTGCTCGGCCGGCACTACCCGACCGACGTCCTCGCCGGCTGGCTCCTCGCTGCGTGCGTCACGCTGTTCTGGCTGGCGATCTACAGCCCGCTCCCGCGCAGCCACGCCGAGTCCGCCGTACCGCTGACCGAGTCGGTGCCGACGGACCGGCGCCTGGCCGTGGTCGTCAACCCCTCCAAGCTCGAGGACGTGGGCCAGTTCCGCTCGATCGTCACCGCGATGGCCGCGGAGGTGGGGTGGTCGCGGCCCTCCTGGCACTACACGACCATCGAGGACCCGGGTACAGGAATGGCCGAGGAGGCCGCGGTCGGTGGCGCCGACCTGGTGCTGGTCTGCGGCGGCGACGGGACCGTCCGCGAGGTGTGTGCCGAGCTGGCGGGCACGGGCATCCCGGTCGGGATCATCCCGGCCGGCACCGGCAACCTGCTGGCGCGCAACCTGGCCATCCCGCTGTACCTGCGGGCCGCGATCGACGTCGCCCTCACCGGCCAGGACCAGGCGATCGACCTGGCGGAGGTCTCGGGTGACGACATGGAGGACACGCATTTCATGGTGATGGCCGGGATGGGTCTCGACGCCGCGATGATGCAGGGGGTCAACGAGCAGCTCAAGGCGAAGGTCGGCTGGCTCGCCTACCTGCTCTCGGGCCTGCGGGCCATGATGTACCCGGTCGTGCGGATGGAGATCTCGGTCGACGGGGAGGAGTTCACCTCCCATCGGGCCCGCACCGTCGTGGTCGGGAACGTCGGCTTCCTCCAGGCCGGCATGCCGCTGCTGCCGGACGCAGCGATCGACGACGGCCTGCTCGACGTCGTGCTCCTCTATCCCAAGCGATTCCTGTCCTGGCTCCCGTTGGCGTTCCGGGTGCTGGCCAGGCGCCCTCGGACCGACGAGACGATCGCCCGGATGCGCGGTCGCAGCGTCGCGATCCGGGCCGCCTCCCCGACGCCGCGTCAGCTCGACGGCGACCCGCTCGGCGCCGGCAAGGAGCTCCGGATGACCTGCCTCCACGGTCGGGTGCTGGTCCGCGTGCCACGGTGAGGCGAGGGACGCGGCCGGGTCCGCGGGAGCAGCGGGGGAGTGACTCGCCGCGGTCACCCGGCCGCGTGGCAGTT
>JAICSC010000035.1 GCA_025937085.1 Nocardioides sp. | reverse complement strand
GGGTGTTCGCACTGGCCGCGGTTCGGCCCCGGAGAAGTCCCACCTCGGCGCGGGATAAGTCCCACCTCGGCGCGGGAGAAGTCCCACCTCGGCTAGTCGGTGCCGGACTCCATGGCGGCGTTGTCGAGGGCCTCGTCGTCGCCGGCCCCTTCCAGGGCGGGGTTGGCGGCGATGCGCTGCCCGCCACCTGAGGGGAGCTCGCCGAGGAGGATGCCGTGCTCGACGAGCACCGTGCCCTGGTCGAGCGGCTGCCCGGCGTACAGCTCCAGCTTGGAGCGGGAGTCGGCGATGTCCAGGTTGCGCAGGGTGAGCTGGCCGATCCGGTCCGTGGGCCCGAAGGCGGCGCGCTCGACCCGCTCCATCGACAGCTTGTCCGGGTGGTAGCTGAAGTGCGGTCCGTCCGTGCGCAGGATCGTGTAGTCCTCACCTCGGCGCAGCCGCATCGTCACCTCGCCGGTCACCACCGAGCCGACCCATCTCTGCAGCGACTCGCGCAGCATCAGGGCCTGGGGGTCGAGCCACCGACCCTCGTACAGCAGTCGGCCGAGCCGCCGCCCTTCGGCGTGATAGCTGGCCAGCGTGTCCTCGTTGTGGATCGCGTTCAGCAGCCGCTCGTAGGCGACGAAGAGCAGCGCCATCCCGGGCGCCTCGTAGATGCCGCGCGACTTGGCCTCGATGACCCGGTTCTCGATCTGGTCGCACATGCCGAGCCCGTGCCGACCGCCGATCTCGTTGACCTTCTGCACGAGCCGCACCGGCCCGTCGACCCCGTCGTACGTCGTGCCGTTCACGGCCACCGGGCGGCCCCGGTCGAAGCGGATGGTCACGTCCTCGGGCGCGATCGCCACGGCCGGGTCCCAGAACCTGACCCCCATGATCGGGTCGACGGTCTCCAGCGACACGTCGAGGTGCTCGAGGGTCTTCGCCTCGTGGGTGGCACCCCAGATGTTGGCGTCGGTGGAGTAGGCCTTCTCGGCGCTGTCGCGGTACGGGAGCTGGTGGGCGGTCAGCCACTGGCTCATCTCATGACGCCCGCCGAGCTCGGCCACGAAGGCCGCGTCCAGCCACGGCTTGTAGATGCGCAGGTCGGGGTTGGCCAGCAGGCCGTAGCGGTAGAAGCGCTCGATGTCGTTGCCCTTGAACGTCGAGCCGTCTCCCCAGATGTCGACGCCGTCGTCGTGCATCGCGCGGACCAGCATGGTGCCGGTGACGGCGCGGCCGAGCGGCGTGGTGTTGAAGTACGCGCGGCCCCCGGAACGTACGTGGAAGGCGCCGCAGGCCAGGGCGGCCAGGCCCTCCTCGACCAGCGGACCCTTGCAGTCGACGGCCCGGGCGATCTCCGCGCCGTACATCGACGCCCGTCCGGGGACGCCGTCGATGTCGGGCTCGTCGTACTGGCCGATGTCGGCGGTGTAGGTGCAGGGGACGGCGCCCTTGGCGCGCATCCAGGCGACCGCGACGGAGGTGTCGAGTCCTCCGGAGAACGCGATGCCGACGCGCTGGCCGATCGGCAGGGAGGTGAGGACCTTGCTCACGAGGTGTCTTTCGTCGTCGGGGGAACGGGCTGGGGTCCGGGCGCGGGCTGCTGGGCCAGCGCCAGGAGTCGTCGCGCGATCTCCTCGCCGCCCGAAGGGTCCCTGCTCATCACGAGCACGGTGTCGTCCCCTGCGATGGTGCCCAGGACGTCGGCGTACTCCACCTTGTCCATCGCGGACGCCAGGAACTGGGCCGCGCCGGGCGGCGTGCGGAGCACGACGAGGTTCGCACTGGCGTCGGCACTGACCAGCAGGTCGGCGAGGAGCCGGCCCAGGCGATGGGCCGCGGCAACGGTCTCCCCCGGAGCGGCGGGGCGCCGGTCGCCACCCTCCGCGGGTACGGCGTACACCAGCGCGCCCGACTGCGCACGCACGCGTACGGCGTCCAGCTCCACCAGATCGCGGGACAGAGTCGCCTGGGTGACCTGTACGCCCCGCTCCACCAGCAGCTCCAGCAGCTCCGGCTGCGACCGCACCTCGTGCGCGGCCAGGAGCTCCACGATCAGCTGGTGGCGGGAGTTCTTCGTGCTCGGGCGTCGGGCTGCCTCGGTCACAGCAGACCCTCCTCGGTCTGCTCCGCGCCGCGCAGGAGCCAGGTGATGATCGCCTTCTGCGCGTGCCGCCTGTTCTCGGCCTCGTCCCAGACCACGCTCTGCGGGCCGTCGAGGACGTCGGAGTCGATCTCCTTGCCGCGGTACGCCGGCAGGCAGTGCATGGCGATGGCGTCCGATGACGCCAGGCTCATCAGGTCGGAGGTGACCGTGTACCCGGAGAACGCCGCGAGCCGGTCGGCCGCCTCGTCCTCCCTGCCCATCGACACCCAGGTGTCGGTGACGACGACGTCCGCGCCGTCGGCGGCAGCCTTCGGGTCGGTCATGACCTCCGCGGTCGCTCCGGTCTGCTCGCCGATCTCGCGCGCCCGGGCGACAAACTGCTCCTCGGGCTGGTGGCCGGCGGGGGCCGCGATGCGGACGTGGAGCCCGGCCGTGGCACCGGCGAGCAGCCACGAGTTGCCCATGTTGCATGCGCCGTCGCCCACGAAGGCCACGGCGAGTCCCGTCAGCTCCCCCTTGCGCTCCCGGATGGTCAGGAGGTCGGCGAGCAGCTGGCAGGGATGGAAGTCGTCGGTGAGCGCGTTGATCACCGGCACTCCGGCGTACTCGGCCATCTCCTCCAGCGCGGTCTGGGCGAAGGTGCGCCAGACGATCACCGACGCCTGGCGGCCGAGAACCCGAGCGACGTCGGCCACCGACTCGCGCTTGCCGATGCCGGCCAGCGTCCCGTCGACCATCATCGGGTTGCCGCCGAGCTCGGCGATCGCCGCCGCGAAGGACGCCTGGGTCCGCAAGGTCGGCTTGTCGTAGATCGTGGCCACGGTGCGCGGCCCTGCCAGGCTCTGGGAGTCGTACGGCGCCTGCTTGAGCGAGGCGGCCAGGCTCAGCACCTCGTGCTGCTCGGCGGGGCTCAGGTCGTCGTCGCGGAGGAAGTGTCGGCTCATGTGGGGGCTCCGTTGTGGGCTGCCGGGTCATCGGCAGTATCAAGGATCCCGGGCCACGCGGCCAGGAACACCTCGACCTCGTCGTCGCCGAGGACGAGAGGTGGGGCCAGCCGCACGGTGTGCGGACCGGTCGCGTTCACCAGGAAGCCGCGGTCGCGGGCGCAGGTGACGACCCGTGCCGCGTCGACGGTGACGTCGATGCCGATCAGCAGACCGCGTCCACGGATGGCCGTGACGTGCGGGTCGCCGGCGACGCCGTCGCGGAGCCGGTCACCGACCTTGTGGGCGTGCTCCAGCAGGCCCTCGTCGGTGATCGTGTCGAGGACGGCGAGCGCGGCCGCGCAGGCGACGGGGTTCCCCCCGAAGGTCGTGCCGTGGTGCCCCGGCTGGAGCAGGTCCCCCGCGGCCCCGAGTCCGAGGCACGCCCCGATCGGGATACCTCCGCCCAGGCCCTTGGCCACGGTGACCACGTCCGGCGCCACCGCGGGGTCGGCCGCGGAGCACAGCCAGTCGCCGGTGCGACCGATGCCCGTCTGCACCTCGTCCAGCCACAGGAGTGAGCCATGCTCGCGGGTGACCCGTCGGGCAGCTTCGAGATAGCCCGCCGGCGGCTCGACGACCCCGGCCTCGCCCTGGATGGGCTCGAGCACGACCGCCGCGGTCCGGTCGGTGACCGCGCCCGCCAGCGCCTCGGAGTCGCCGTACGGGATGAAGGTGACATCGCCGGGCAGCGGCTCGAACGGCTCTCGGTACGCCGGCTTCGAGGTCAGCGACAGCGATCCCATGGTCCGGCCGTGGAACGAGCCTTCGGCGGCCACGACGTGCGTCCGTCCGGTACGCCGGGTCAGCTTGAGCGCGGCCTCGTTCGCCTCCGCCCCGGAGTTGGTGAAGAACACCTTGCCGCGGCGACCATCGAGCTCCTCGTGACCCGCCTCCGCCTGGTTGGGCAGGACCAGGTCGAGGAGGCGCTCGGCCAGCGTGATCTGCGGCTCGGTGGCGAAGAAGTTCGAGACGTGGCCCAACGTCGACAGCTGTCGGGTCACCGCGCCGACGACGGCCGGGTGGGCATGGCCGAGCGCGTTGACGGCGATACCGCCGAGGAGGTCGACGTACTCGTTCCCTTCCTCGTCCCAGACCCGCGCGCCGTTGCCCCGCGCGAGCACGAGCTGCGGCGGGCCGAAGGTGTTCATCAGCGACGCGGCGTACCGCTCGCGGCTGGTCGGGCTCATGCCCGGGCCTTCCGTGTCTTGGTGGCAACTCCGGGCAGCACCTGGGTGCCGACCCCCTCGTCGGTGAACAGCTCGAGGAGTACGGCGTGCGGCTCGCGCCCGTCGACGACAGTCGCCCTCGGTACGCCGCCCTGGACGGCCTGCAGACAGGCGCCCATCTTCGGGACCATGCCGGCGGCGAGGGTCGGCATCAGCCCGGCGAGCGCTTCGGGACTGATCTCGCCGATCACGTCGTCGCTGGCCGGCCAGTCGCGGTACAAGCCCTCGACGTCGGTGAGCACCAGGAGCTTCTCGGCCCGCAGTGCGACCGCCAGCGCCGCTGCGGCGGTGTCGGCGTTGACGTTGTGCACGACGCCCTCCTTGTCCGGCGCGACGCTGGAGATCACCGGGATCCGGCCGGCCTCGACCAGGTCGAGCACTGCTTCGGGGCGCACCTCGGCGACCTCGCCCACCAGTCCGAGGTCGACCTCCTCGCCGTCGACGACGGTGTTGGTACGACGGGCGGTGAACAGGCCGGCATCCTCGCCGGAGAGGCCCACCGCCAGGGGCCCGTGCTCGTTGACCAGGCCGACCAGCTCGCGCTGGACCTGTCCGACCAGGACCATCCGGACGACGTCCATGGCCGGTGGGGTCGTCACCCGCAGCCCGCCGCGGAACTCCGACTCGATGCCGAGCCGGTCGAGCATCGCCGAGATCTGCGGTCCGCCTCCGTGGACGACCACCGGCTTGAACCCGGCGAACCGCAGGAACGCGACGTCCTCGGCGAAGGCGCGCTTGAGGGTGTCGTCGGTCATCGCGTTGCCGCCGTACTTCACCACCACGACCTTGCCGTGGTAGCGCTTCAGCCACGGCAGTGCGCCGGCGAGGGTCGCGGCCTTCGCGGGATCGGGAACTGTCGCCGTCACGGGCTCGCTCTCCTGGGTCGTCATGACGAGTAGGCCGAGTTCTCGTGGACGTAGGCGTGGGTCAGGTCGTTGGTCCAGACCGTGGCCCGGGCAGCGCCGGCCTTCAGGTCGACGGTGACGGTGACCTCGCGCGGCTTCAGGTCGACGGTCGCGGGGTCGGCGGCCGGCGTGGAGCGACGGCACACCCAGACCCCGTTCATCGCGACGTCGAGGTCGGCGGGGTCGAAGGCCGCCCGGGTGGTGCCGATGCTGGCCAACACCCGGCCCCAGTTCGGGTCGTTGCCGAAGACCGCCGCCTTGAACAGGTTGCTCCGGGCGATGCTCCGGCCGACCTCGACGGCGTCGTCCTCATCAGCGGCGTTCAGGACCGTGATCGCGATCTCGTGGTCGGCGCCCTCGGCATCGGCGAGCAGCTGCCTGGCCAGGTCGGTGCACGCCTTCGTGAGCGCGTCGGTGAGGTCGGGCAGGCTCGGGGTGATGCCGCTGGCGCCACTCGCGAGGACGGTCACGGTGTCGTTGGTGGACATGCAGCCGTCGGAGTCGAGCCGGTCGAAGCTGACCCGGGTCGCGGCCCTCAGTGCGGTGTCGAGGTCGTCGGCCCCTGCCACGGCGTCGGTGGTGAGGACGACGAGCATGGTGGCGAGCTGGGGCGCCAGCATCCCGGCGCCCTTGGCCATGCCGCCGACGGACCAGCCGGACCCGTCGACCACGACCTGCTTGGTCACACTGTCGGTGGTCATGATCGCGTGGGCCGCGTCGTCGCCGCCGACCGTGCTCAGCCCGGCGTACGCCGCGTCGACACCGGCCAGCACCTGGTCGCGGTCGTTGGCGAGCCCGATCAGGCCGGTCGAGCAGACGACGACGTCGATCGCGCCGATCCCGAGATGACCGGCCACCCGCTCGGCCACGGCGTGCGTGGTCTGGAACCCCTCCGGGCCGGTGTAGCAGTTGGCGCCGCCGGAGTTGAGCGCCACGGCCCTGACGACGCCATCCTTGACAGCCTCCTTGCTCCACAGCACGGGGTTGGCCTGGCAGCGGTTGGCGGTGAAGACGCTGGCCGAGTCGTGCCGCGGGCCGTCGTTCACCACCAGGGCGACGTCCTTCGCGCCGCTCGACTTCAGCCCGGCGACGACGCCGGCGGCCCTGAACCCGCTGGGGTGGGTGACGCTCATCGGAGTCCCACCTGCCCCACCAGCACCAGACTCGGGGTACTCCCGTCGCTGAGTAGGCGTTGCACCGGCTGACAAGCGACGGGATCGCCGGTCGACCGGCGATCCCTGCAGATCCCGGTCACGGGGCCACTCCTACCGAAGTCAGCCCGAGGGTCTCCTCGAGACCGAGGGCGAGGTTCATCGACTGCAGCGCAGCGCCGGCAGTGCCCTTGGTGAGGTTGTCGATCGCACCCACGACGACCAGCCGCCCGGCCCTCTCGTCGACGGTGACCTGGAGGTGGCAGGCGTTGCTGCCGTGGACCGCCTTCGTCTGCGGCCACTCCCCCTCCGGCAGGACGTGGACGAACGGCTCCGCGTCGTACGCCTTGAGGTAGGCCTCGCGAACCTCGGTCGCCGTCGTACCGGGGGTCAGTGGTGCGGAGCAGGTCGCGAGGATGCCGCGCGGCATCGGCACCAGCATCGGCGTGAAGCTCACGCTCACCGGCCGTTCGGTCAGGCCGGCCAGGTTCTGCACGATCTCAGGCGTGTGCCGATGGACTCCGCCGACGCCGTACGCCGAGGCGTTGCCCATCACCTCGCTCCCGAGGAGATGCGGGGCAACCTTCTTCCCGGCCCCGCTCGTGCCGGAGGCGGCGACCACCACGATGTCGGGGGTGACCAGGCCCGCGGCCACGGCCGGCGCCAGCGCCAGGCTCGAGACCGTCGGGTAGCAGCCGGGGACGGCGACCCGGCGGGCGCCTCGCAGCAGGTCGCGCAGCCCCGGCAGCTCCGGCAGCCCATAGGGCCAGGTGCCGGCATGCGACCCGCCGTAGTACGCCGTCCAGGCATCGGCGTGGCGCAGCCTGAAGTCCGCGCCGCAGTCGACCACGAGCGTGTCGTCGGACAGCGCGGCCGCGACCGCAGCCGACTGCCCGTGTGGCAGGGCGAGGAAGACGACGTCGTGTTCGGTCAGGGTCGCGGCCGCGGTCTCCGCGAGCACGCGGTCGGCCAACGGCTCCAGGTGCGGCTGGAGTGCCCCGAGCCGCTCTCCAGCGTTGTCCCCGGCGGTGACCGCGCCGATCTCCACGAGCGGGTGCCCCAGGAGCAGACGCAGCAGCTCGCCCCCGGCGTACCCGCTGGCACCGGCGACCGCGACCATGATCGAACTCATGGCGCATGATCATACCGGGCAACGCATGTTCATGCGAACTGGGGTTTGCGGAAGGCCCAGTCGGTACCCGTCGCCAAGGCCGTGCCGGCAGCGGCTCCGGGGGTCGCGTCTGTCCGTGGTCGCGACTAGGTTCGGCACATGGCGCGACTGGACCATCCGACGTACCTCCGTCACATCCGCGACGAGTCGCAGCGGTTCCGCGACGTGCTCGCCGACTGCAACCCTCGAGCAGGCGTGCCCTCCTGCCCCGACTGGAACGCCGACGACCTGCTCTGGCACCTCGGTGAGGTGCAGCACTTCTGGACGTGGGTGGTGACGAACCGCCCGAAGGGACCCGACGAGAACGACCAGCCCGAGCGGCCCGGCGACCATGCCGGGCTGTTGTCGTTCTACGACGCCCAGCACGTCGCGCTGGTCGCCGCGCTCGAGGTGGCCGAGCCGACGGACGAGGCCTGGACCTGGTCACAGGACCACACGGTCGCCTTCATCAGCCGCCGCCAGGCACACGAGGCGCTGATCCACCGGCGCGACGCAGAGCTCGCCGCCGACACGCTCACGCCGTTCCCGGCCGACCTCGCCGCCGACGGTGTCGACGAGGTGCTCGACGTCATGTACGGCGGGTGCCCGTCGTGGGGCGAGTTCTCACCGCTCCCCCACTACGTCCGTGTCGACCTGACCGACACCGGCGATCAGGTCTGGGTGCAGCTCGGACGCTTCCACGGCACGGACCCCGAGGGGATCGAGCACGAGGAGGAGGACATCCACGTCGTCGCCGACCCGGGGGTCGAGCCCGACGCCGTCATCTCCGGGACGGCCGAGGTGCTCGACACGCGTCTCTGGCGGCGAGCCGACGGCGCCGAGACGCACCTCGCCGGCAGCCTGGAGATCGTCGACCGCTTCCGGAAGGTCGTCCACCAGCCGATCAACTAGCTGGCCAGCCAGTCGGCGAACGAGTCGAACCCGAACGGCCGGCCGAGGAAGTCCTCGACCAGGTCCGCGGCGTCCTTGCGCCCGCCCTGCTCGAGGATCCGCTCCCGGTAGCGGCCGGCGACCTCCGGTGCGAAGAGGTCGTCGCGGTCGAAGGCCGAGAACAGGTCCTTGGCGATGACCAGGGACCACATGTAGGTGTAGTAGCCGCTGGTGTAACCGACCAGGTGGCCGAAGGCGGCGTGGAAGTGCGTGTCCAGCGGGGTCAACATCGAGTACTCCGCCTGCAGCGCCCGTGAGACCGCCAGCAGTGCGTCGCCATCGGCCGGTGGCTCCTGGTGGAAGCGGTAGGAGATCGCGGCGTAGAACATCTGGGTGCGGGCCTGGAGACCCTTGGCGAAGTCGTCGGCGTCGCGCATCCGAGCCACCAGGTCGTCCGGGATGGTGCGGCCGTCGTCGTCCACCGCGAACCCGGCGAGCACACGGTGGTCCCACGCCCACTCCTCGAGCAGCTGCGAGGGCGCCTCGACGAAGTCCCACTCGGTGGCCACACCGGCGAACCGGGCCCACTGTTGGTCGCCGCCCAGCACGTGGTGGAGCAGATGCCCGAACTCGTGGAACAGCGTGACGACGTCATCGTGCTCCATCAGGCCGCGCGAGAAGTTGCACACCAGGACCCCCTCCGGCGGCTGGTGCCCGAGGACGCCGTCGGTGAGCGTGAACTGGGCCGCGTGGTTGTACTTGTTCGCTCGCGGGTGGAGGTCGAGGTGGATCCGGCCGAGTGAACGCTCGCCCAAGGAGACGTCGTACGACGCGACGTCCTCGTGCCAGGTCGGGATGTCCACCGGGGTGTAGGTCAGCCCGAACAGTCGCCCGGTCACGTCGAGGAGTCCCTGCCGGACCCGCTCGAAGGAGAAGTAGCGACGTACGTCCTGCGCGTCGACGTCGTGCCGCTCGCGGCGGAGCACCTCGAGGTAGTGCGTCGAGTCCGCCGGATCGAGGACCTCGACGTCGGGCCGGTCCCGGCGGATCCGGTCGATCAGGATGTCGCGGTCGCGCAGTGCCGACGCCTCGGCGGCCTTGCTGATCTTGTCGATGAACGATCCGATCGCGGCGCCGGTCTCGATCATCTTGACCTCGGCGTCGTACGCCGGCCACCCGTCGTACCCGAGCATCGTGGACAGCTCCTGACGTAGGTCGAGGAGCTCCACCAGGACCGCGTCGTTGGCCGGCCACGCCCGGTTGGCGAACGCCGTGTGCACGGCGACACGCGCCTCGCGATCGGTGGCGAACTGGAGCATCGGGATGACGTCGGGGTAGTCCATGGACACCGCGACGAGCCCGTCGTCACCGACCGGATGTGCGTCGACCCAGTCCTGCGGCAGCCCGTCGAGCTGCTCGGGTCGCAGCCTCACGGTCGTGGTGTCATCGCGGACGTTCCGCTCGAACTCCTGACCGAGCTCGGTCATGCGTTCGTTGATCGCCCGGATCCGGTCACGGATCTCGGGCTCGCGGTCGACGCCGGCGCGCCGGAAGTCCCGGAGGGCGAAGTTGCGGACGCGCTCGGCCTCGTCGTCCAGTCCGGAGCTCCGCGCCTCCGCGTCGTCGACGACGATCAGGTCGTAGATCTCTCGGTCGAGCGACAGGTCGGTGACCAGGTTCGAGACCTCGATCTGCGCCTGCTCGGCCTGCTCCCGGATCGCGGCGTCGGGGTGCACCTGCTGGAACAGGCTTGCCGCTGCCGCGGCGTTGCTCAGCGCCAGGTTGATCCGGTTCCACCGGTCGAGCACGTCGGAGGCACCGCGTGGCCGGTCCGACTTCAGCCGCGTGACCAGGTCGCGGACGGTGCGAAGCTGGTCGGTCGTCCGGGTGGTCAGCCACGCCGACCACGCCTCCGTCCCGGCGTCGCTGGCGGGCATGGTCAGGGCCTCGGGATCGGTCACGGCCCGACGCTACCTGTCGAGGACGACACGGGCAGCAACGATTCGGGCACACGGATCGTCCGGATCGCGTGACCTCGGTCGCCGGCGCGTCAGCGTTGGACGGCGCCGACTGCAGAGGAGGCGGCAGCAACGGCCGCGTCGCGGGCGGCGCCGGTCTCGGCCTCGGTCAGCGTTCGGTCGGGTGCCCGGAAGCGGAGGGCGAAGGCGAGCGACTTCTTGCCGTCGCCGATCTGCGGGCCCGTGAAGACGTCGAAGAGCCGGATGCTCTCCAGCAGCTCACCGGCCCCCGCTCGCAGGGCGCGTTCCACCTCCGAGGAGGGCACGGTCGCGTCGACGACCAGTGCGACGTCCTCCTTGGCCAGCGGCTGGTGGGACACGATGGGGGCCGGCGGGATCTCGACGGTCCGCGCCATCAGGGCGTCGAGGTCGATCTCCAGGACAGCGCTGCCGCGGGGCAGTCCGTAGGCCCGGCACACCCGCGGATGGAGCTCACCGGCGTGGCCGATCTCCTGGTCGCCGATGCAGACGAGGGCGCACCGGCTCGGGTGCCAAGGCATCCGACTCGTTTGCCGGACCTCGAGGTCGACACCGAGCTCACTCGCGAGCCCGCGGACGATCTCGATCGCGTCGGTCCAGTCGGCAGCCCGACCGTCACCCCACCAGCCGTCGCGCTCCCGTTCGCCGGCCAGCACCGCGGCCAGCAACAAGGGCTGCGCCGGGATCGCGTCGAACAGCTTCTGGAGCTCGGCCTCGGTCGGGCGCCACTCCACGCCGTACACCGGAGCCGCGCCCCGGTTCGTCGGGAAGGCGACCGTGCCGGTCTCGAACAGCGCGACGCCGGTGGCACCGCGTCCCAGGTTGCGAGCCGCCGCGTCGAGGACGCCGGGGAGCAGCGTGGTCGCGTACAGCGGCTTCTCGGAGGACAACGGGTTGGACAGGCGTACGGCGTGGCGCAGCACGTCGTCCGCCTGGAGCCCGAGTGCGTCGAAGGTCTCGTCGCCGACGAACGGGAAGCTGACCACCTCCACGCACCCGAGCCCGGCCAGGGTTCGGCCGATGCGGCGGCGCAGCCGCTGCTCGCGGGTGAGCCCACGACCCACCGGGGGCACGGGGATGACCGACGGCACCCGGTCGTAGCCCACGATCCGGACGACCTCCTCGACGAGGTCGTAGGGGTCGCGCAGGTCGGGTCGCCAGGGAGGCGGGGTGACGGAGAGCGTCTCGACACCGGAGACCTCGGCGCCGATCGCACGGAGGTTCGAGACGACGTCCGCGTCCGCGATCGGGAGCCCGGCCACGCGTGCCGACAGCCCGACCGGCAGGGTGATCGCGGAAGGTGAGGGCGGGCTGCCGACGACCGTGACGCCCGGCGAGACGGTTCCGCCGCCGTATGTCGTCAACAGCTCGGCCACGCGGTCCGCCGCCACCTGGCAGATCGTCGGGTCAACGCCGCGCTCGTTGCGCTTGCCCGCCTCGGAGGTGAGCCGGTGGCGCTTTCCGGTGCGGAACATCGAGACAGGGTCCCAGTGCGCCGCCTCGATCACGACCGTGGACGTGCGGTCCGACATCTCGGTCGTCTCGCCCCCCATCACACCGCCCAGCCCGATCGCACCGGAGTCGTCGCACACGACAAGGTCCTCGGTGGAGAGCTCCCGGTCGACGCCGTCCAGCGTGGTCAGTCGCTCACCCGGGGCCGCGCGGCGTACGACGATCGCCCCTTGGAGCTTGTCGCTGTCGTACCCGTGGATCGGCCGGCCCGTCTCGAGCATCACGTAGTTCGTCACGTCGACAGCCAGCGAGATCGGTCGCATCCCGGCGAGCCGCACCCGGGTCCGGAGCCACTCGGGTGACGGAGACCTGGGATCGAAACCCGTGACCGTGCGCGCGACGAACACCGGGCAGCCTTCCGCATCCTCCACCCGCACCGGGTAGCCGTCGCCGTTGGCGGCGGGCACCTCCCGCCGGCAGGGGTCGGTGTACGACGTGTGGAAGCCCATCGCGGCCTCGCGAGCGACCCCTCGCAACGACAGTGCGTACGCGCGGTCGGGGTTGATCTCGAACTCGATGACCTCCTCGCCGAATCCGAGCACCGGCCGCGCGTCCTCGCCCGGCTCCCCCGAGCCCGGCTCGAGCACGATGATCCCGGTGTGGTCGTCGCCGAGGCCGAGCTCTCGGGCCGAGCAGATCATCCCGGCGGAGACGTGGCCGTAGGTCTTCCGAGCTGAGATCTCGACCCCGTCCGATCCCGGGGGGCCGGGCAGCACCCCGCCCGGCAGCACCACCACGACGAGGTCGCCGGGGGCGAAGTTGTGCGCACCGCAGACGATGCCCTGCGGATCGCCTGTGCCGTTGGCGTCTCCCACGTCCACCGTGCACCAGTTGATGGTCTTGCCGTTCTTCTGCGGCTCGGACTCCATGGTCATCACCCGACCGATCACCAGCGGACCGGTGATGGCGGCTCCCGGGCGCTCGAGCGACTCGAGCTTCAGGCCGAGGGCGGTCAGCTTGCGGGCGAGCTCGTCGGTGGACAGGTCGGCCGGGAGGTCGGCGTACTCGCGGATCCAGGAGACGGGCGCGCGCATGAGGGTGATCCTTGCAGTCAGGTGCGGGTCGGCGGGTCGGAGGCTCTGTCGTCAGCGTGCGCCGGTCACCAGTCGGTGCCGAACGCCGAGGCGAATCGCACGTCGCCCTCGAAGAGGGCACGCATATCCCCCGCACCGCTGCGGAACATGAAGGACCGGTCGATCCCCATGCCGAACGCGAAGCCACGGTAGCGATCGGCGTCGATGCCGCAGGCCGCCAGGACCCGCGGGTTGACCACGCCGCAGCCGCCCCACTCGATCCAGCCCTCGCCCTTGCAGGTGCGGCACTCGTCGACGGCCCCCACCTCGCCGCGGCACACGAAGCAGACCATGTCGACCTCGGCGGACGGCTCGGTGAACGGGAAGTACGACGGACGGAAGCGCGTGGTGATCCCTTCACCGAACATCCGCGCCGCGAAGTGGTCGAGGCTGCCCTTGAGGTGGGCCATGGTGATGCCCTCGTCGACGACGAGACCCTCGACCTGGTGGAACATCGGCGAGTGCGTCGCGTCGAACGGGTCGGTGCGGAACACCCGGCCCGGGCAGATCACGTAGATCGGCGGGGTGCGTTCCAGCATGGTGCGGGCCTGCACCGGTGACGTGTGGGTGCGCAGCACCAGATGGTCGTCGGCCGGCTCGGTCCAGAAGGTGTCCTGCATGGTGCGGGCCGGGTGGTCGGGCCCGAGGTTCAGCGCGTCGAAGTTGAGCCACTCGGCCTCGAGCACCGGGCCCTCGGCGACCTCCCAGCCCATGGCCACGAACAGGTCGGCGATGTACTCGCTCATCAGCGTGAGCGGGTGTCGTGCGCCTCGGGGGCGGCGTACGACGGGAAGCGTGACGTCGACCGTCTCTTCGACCAGCATCCGCTCCTCGGCCTCGGCCTCGAGCACCGCGGTGCGATCGGCCAGGGCCTTGCTCACCGCCCCCCGGGCCTGTCCGACCCGCTGACCCGCCTCCTTGCGGGCCTGCGGCGGGAGCGCCCCGATCTCGCGGTTCGCAAGGGCAAGCGGCGACCGATCGCCGGCATGGTCGAGACGGGCCTGCTTGAGCTCGGCCAGGTCACCTGCGGCCGCGAACGCGGCGAGCGCCTCGTCGCGCATGGCGGTCACCTGCTCGGCCTGGAGCGCAGTGACCTCGACCGGGTCGTAATCGGTGTTCGGGCCCGACATGAGTGCCTTTCGCGCTGGTCTGGGTGGGTCAAGTCTAGGAACGAGGTGTCGGGACGGGCGACGGGGTTTCGCCAGCAGGTCAGCACTCGGCGGCGAACGCCGGCCAGGTGGTGATGATCCGGGCGCCCCCCTGGGGCGAGTCGTCGATGGTGACCGTGCCTCCGTGAGCCCGCACCAGGCCGTTGACGAGGTAGAGGCCCAGCCCGGACCCGCCCCGCTGGCCGGTGGTCCAGAACTTCGTGAACGCCCGGCGGCGGATCTCGGGTGGGATGCCGGTTCCCGAGTCGTCCACCTGCAGCGCGACCTGCTCGCCGTCCCGGGCCGCCCTGATCGTCACCGGGTCGGAGCCGTGACGGAGGGCGTTCTCGATCAGGTTGGTGAGCACCTGGGTGAACTTGTCGGGGTCGGCCCACACCTGCGGCAGGTCCTCCGGAAGCTGTACGTCGATGTCGTGCGGCGCGCCGGCTCGGACGCTGTCCACCACCCGGCCGGTCAGCATCGCCACCTCGCACGGCCGCTGGTGCATCGCCAGCCGGCCCGTGTCCAGACGAGCCACGTCGAGCAGCTCGGTGATCAGCCGGCTCAGCCGGTCGGAGTCGGCGTGCACGGTGGTGAGCATCAGCTTCTTCTGCTCGTCGTTGAGCCGGTCCCAGCGGTTGAGGAGGGCCTGGACGAACCCCTTCACACCGGTGAGTGGTGACCGCAGCTCGTGGGCGACGGTCGCCACGAGATCGGAGCGGTCCCGGTCCAGCCGGGCCCGGGCGCGTCCGGACCGCAGGGAGACGGCGACGTCGGTCACCGGACCACGGCCGTCGCGGTGGATCCGGGCAGTGACCAGCACCTCCTCGCCCGCGGGCGAGATCCAGGACTGTTCCGGCACGCCTGTGCGGGTGACCAGCCCGTCGTACGGGCGGGTGCAGGAGACCCAGTCGACCCCGTCCTGGTTGGTCACGGCGAGCACCTCGGCCAGGGTCCGCCCCTCCGCGGCGTCACGCGACGTGGCGAGCAGAGCCGCGGCCCGGTCGTTGACCAGGCGCACCACGCCCTGCGCGTCGGCGATCACCACCCCGTCCGGCAGCGCGTCGACGGCCTGTCGTGCACCCACGACCATGTGGGCCGAGACGTCTTCGGGAACGACCGGAGCGGGATCCACGGGCGCAGCCTAATGGTGGTCCACCGCAGTGGGTGGTGGAGGAAGAAGTGCTGTGGGCGGCCCCTCCCCCCCGGTGGGGCCGCGCCAACAACTCGGGTGGTCGGCCCCTCCCCCGTGGGGACCGTCCCGTCGTCCGCGTCTCGGGAATCGCGAACATGTAGTAAGATAGTACCGGTATCCACGCTGCACAACTGATTTCGCAGATTTGCGGAAACTTTGCTTTGGAAAGAGTGCATCGATGCTGGTGTCGGAGCTGGCAGAACGTGCCGACGTCCCCCTGGCCACGGTCAAGTACTACCTCCGCGAGCACCTGCTCCCCGCCGGTGTCACCACCGGCCCACGACGCGCGGAGTACGACGAGTCACACCTGCGCCGCCTGCGCGTGCTCCGGTTGCTGCGCGAGGTCGGGGGCGTCCCGGTCACCAGCCTGCGGCAGGTCGTGGAGGCGCTGGACGACGAGGACCTCCCGGTGCACGACGTGATGACGCTGGTGGCCGACGTGATCTCGTTCGGCCCCGAACCAGCTGCGCAGGACCCCGCCTCGCTCGCGGTCGTCGACGAGGTGCTCCAACGCACCGGTTGGGACCGCGTCCGGGGCGGGTCGATCGACCGGCAGCGGCTGGCCTCACTGGTGGCGATGCTGAACGGGCCGGGACCCCTGCGTGCCGGCGTGGACGTGCTCACCTTCTACGCCCGCATCGCCGACGAGCTGTCACGGGCCGAGATCGCCCTGCTCGATCGCAACACGGAGCGTTCGCTGCTGCTGGAGCAGATGGTGACGGGCTCCGTGGTCTACGGGCAGGTCTTCGAGCTGCTGCGGCGGATCGGCCACGAGCACCACCATGCCCAGGTGACCGAGACCGCCGGGACCTGAGCCTGAGCCACGATGGGCATCAGCCTTTGCTTCGCCGGGCACGTGCGCTCTCGTGCAGGCAGACGGCAGCCGCCGTGGCGAGGTTGAGACTCTCGGCTCGACCCGGGGTCGGGATCCGGACCCGGTGGTCCGCCTGGGAGCCGAGCTCTGGGGGCAGTCCCCGGGCCTCGTTGCCGAACAGCCAGGCGACGGGCCCGACGAGGAGGTCGGCGGCGTCGTCCAGGCTCAGCTCACCGTCACCGTCGGCAGCGAGCACGACCAGGCCGGCGCGCCGGGCGGCGTGGAGGGCGGCGGCAGGGTCCGGCTCAACGGCCACCGGCAGGTGGAACACGCTACCCACGCTGGCCCGCACGGTCTTGGGGTTGTACAGGTCGACCGAGCTCCCCGCGAGCACCACCGCGTCAGCGCCGAAGGCATCCGAGGTGCGCACCAGCGTCCCGGCGTTGCCCGGGTCGCGGACGTCCGCGGCGATCGTCACCAGTCCCGTCGACCTCGACGTCGCTGGCGACGTCGCTGAGAGTGCGTCATCGAGCGTGACGTCGAGGAACACGCAGACGGCGACGATCCCGGCGGGGGTCACGCTGTCGCTGAGCGAGCGCAGGGCGCGGTCGTCGACGTACGACGTGCGGGGCGCGGCGGCAACCAGCGTGGCGTACTGCTCGGCGGCGGCGGAGGTCACGAAGACCTCCACGACCACGGCACGCTGCAACGCGCCCGCGACCGCCTTGGGACCGTCGGCGAGGAACAGCCGCCGTTCGGCACGCACCGAGCGGCGGCTGAGCCTCCGGGCCTCCTTGACGCGCGCGTTGCCGGCGGTCAGCTGAGCGGGTGGTCTCGACAATGCGGACCGACGAGGCTCAGGAGGCCCTGGGCGCGTTGACGTCGTCGGGGAGGGCGCCCTTGGCGGTCTCGACCAGCGCGGCGAAGGCCGGGGCGTCGTTGACGGCCAGGTCGGCCAGGATCTTGCGGTCGACCTCGACGCCGGCGAGGTTGAGGCCCTGGATGAAGCGGTTGTACGTCATGCCGTTGGCCCGCGCGGCGGCGTTGATGCGCTGGATCCAGAGCTTGCGGAAGTCGCCCTTGCGCGCCTTGCGGTCGCGGTAGCTGTAGACCAGCGAGTGGGTGACCTGCTCCTTGGCCTTGCGGTACAGGCGCGAGCGCTGGCCGCGGTAGCCGCTGGCGCGCTCGAGGGTGGTCCGGCGCTTCTTGTGGGCGTTCACTGCCCGCTTGACGCGTGCCATCGTTACTCCTTGCAGATGTTCAGGACGAAGTTCGGGTGATGTGGGGCAGAGGTCAGCGACCGAGCAACCGCTTCGCGGCCTTGGTGTCGGCCTTGGAGACCTCGACGTAGCCGCTCTTCTGGCGGTGCTTCTTGCGGCTGCCGGTGGTCGGCGCCGAGGCGAACGCAGCCCCGGACTTGCGGCCCGTCTGCAGACGGCGCAGCTTGCCCGTCCCGGTCACCTTGAACCGCTTCTTGGCGCCGGAGTGCGTCTTGTTCTTCGGCATGGTTCCTCTTTCTTCCTCGTACGTCGTGTGGTCGCGGTGGGGCGGCCCTACGTCGTGCTGATCGTGGTCAGGCGGCGCGACCGGTGCGCGCGTTGTCTGTTCCACGGACTCTCGGTGTGACCTCGTTCTTCTCGATCGAGCCCTTCGCTTCGCTCAGGCCTCGATCTCGGGATCCAGGTTCTCCGAACGTCCGCGGGTCTTCTTCTGCGCCACGGCGTG
>JAICSC010000306.1 GCA_025937085.1 Nocardioides sp. | reverse complement strand
GAGTGGTGTCCTCGGCGTCCTCGCTCTCGGCGCGCTCCGCGGCGTCCCAGCCGCGGTCGACCTCGTTGGAGGACCACCGCTCATCGGCGCTGTCGTCACCCTCGTCGCTCAGCCAGTTCGACCGGAGCTGGCCGAAGATGGTCGAGTCGTCGGTGAGCTCGCTGTCGGCCACGAACTCACCATCGAGTGCAGACGTGGCAGGCCCGGCAGACCCGGCCGACGCAGCCGAGAGCGGGCGCCGGATCTGCAGCCGCACCGGACCCTCGTCGACCGGTACGTCGTGGGCGTCGGCCTGGGCGACCACGCTCTCGGAGTCTGCGGCCGCGACGACGGGGGCGTCCTCGGCCAGCGTGCCCTCCACAGCTGCGGCGACGGGCTCCGGCGTCTGCTCGCCGGAAGCGTCGACCAGCTCACGCCGGTCCGCCCCGAAGTCCGGGCTGACGACCTCCGCCAGCGTGTCCTCCGACTCGTCGTGCCCTGCGACCGGCCCTGCGACCGGCACATCCTCGACGTCCGACGAGATCGGCTCGGCGTCCGGATCCGGCTCGGTGTCCTCCGACCCGGCATCCGACACTGTGTCCGACTCGTCGAGGCTCGGCAGCTCGACCGGCTCGAACGCCGCCGGCAGCTCCGGGTTCGGCGTCGCGTCGAACATCCCCACGGGGGCCGTGGGCTGGGGGACGGCCGCCGGTCCCGCCGCCTGCCCGGGACGGCGACGCGGCAGGCCGGTCACCGCAGCGATGGCCTCCTCGATCCGTTCGAGGTAGGGGTCGTACTCCTCCTCCGGAGCCTCGTCGACGACCGGGGCGACCGGCTCGTCGACCTGCTCCGGCGCGTCCATCGCCGACACGTGCTCGACCGGGGCGTCGCTGACCAACACGGCCGGGGGCAGGATGATCGAGGCGATGATTCCGCCACCGTTGGTGTTGCGGCGGAGCTTGACCTTGAGGCCGTGCTCGGCGGCCAGGCGGCTGACCACGAACAGGCCCATCCGACGGGCCGTGTCGACGGTGACCGCACCGCCGGTCTTGAGCGAGTCGTTGGCCTGGGCGAGGGCGTCGCCGGCCATGCCGAGACCGTTGTCGACGATCTCGATCTCGACCCGGCCGTCGTCGTCGGCCGCGGCCTGGATGGTGACCGGGCTCCCCGGGGGCGAGTACGACAGGGCGTTGTCGATCAGCTCGGCAATCAGGTGCACGACGTCCGACGCGGCCTTGCCGGCGATCATCCGGTCCGGCGCTGCGTCGATGCGGACCCGCTGGTAGTCCTGCACCTCGGAGACCGCGGCGTGGACGACGTCGGAGACGCTGAGCTCCTCGAAGCTGGCCGCACGGCCCGACGTGCCACCCAGGATCACCAGGCTCTCGGCGGTACGCCGCATCCGGGTGGCGAGGTGGTCGAGGCTGAACAGCTGCTCCAGGCGCTGGGGGTCCTCCTCGTCCTGCTCCAGCGACTCGATCAGGGCCAGCTGCTGGTTGACCAGGGTCGTGTTGCGGCGCGAGAGGGTCACGAACATCGCGCCCACCTGGGACCGCAGCTGCGCCTCTCCGGTCGCCAACGTGACCGCCTGCCTGTGCATGTCGTCGACCGCGCGGGCGAGCTGGCCCAGCTCCTCGCGACTGTGGACCGGGATCGGGGTGATCTCCTCCGGCTCCTGGCCCGCCCGGATCCGGGCGACCGTCTCCGGCAACCGCTCGTTGGCCACCTCGAGGGCACCGGTGCGCACCTTGCGCAACGGCACGATCAGCGCACGAGCCACGAACATCGCGAGCAGCAGCGAGGCCAGCAGCGCCATCAGGATGATCGCGGCGTCGGTGAGGGCGCGGGACTTGGATGCCGATGCGCTCTTCGCGAGCTTGTTCTGGATGCCGTGGAGGAGGCCGACCCTGACGTTGTCGTAGGCGGTGAAGAGACTCGGCTTGGCCTCGAGGTCGCTCACCTTGCTGGACGTGGCCCTGCCGAGCCGAGTGCCGTTGGCGGCGATCAGCCTGGCGGTCCGGTGCCCGGTGGCCACGGTCTTGACGTTCTCCAGCGCACGGCCCTCGATCCCGATCTCGGCGGCGAGCCACACGGATCCGAGCTGCGAGGGCTCCTCGGCGTTGCTCTGGATCAGCAGCTGCTGCTTGGCCAGGGACAGTCGGCCGTCCAGGACCTGGATCAAGGCCTGGACCCTCGCGTCCGGCGTGCCCCGGGTGTTGAGGGTGGAGTTGATGAGCTGGCTCGTCAACCGGTTCATGTCGCCCAGCTGCACCGGCGCGGTGGCGGTGATGCCGGTGCCGGTACCGGTCGCGAGCGTGTCGCCGATCTGGATCATCGCGGAGATGTAGCCACTCTGTTGCGAGCTCAGCTCGGAGCCAGCCGCCGCACGCTTGAGGGTGCTCTCGGCGGTGGCGTACGCCGCCTTGGCGTCGGTCTTGCCCATCTCCGCGGCGAGCGATGACGGCAGAGCCAGCCGTTCGGTCGCGGCGAGGTAGTCCATCGTGGGCCCGAGCACCGTGGCACGTTGCTGGTTGGTCGAGTAGGCGTTGGCGTCCTGCAGCTCCGAGGACACACGCAGCCCGCCGAACACGGTGGCCAGGACGACGGGGATCGCGAGGACGGCCACGACCTTGCGGCGTACCGACCACTCGGACACACGAAAGGCTGAGAACGCGCCCGAGGCGTCACGGCGATTGTTCCTCAACGGGACTCCAGAGTGTTTCGGGTCGAAGCCGCATCTCCGACGGGGGCCAGCGATGGCCGGGCGTGACCGCTCGGCGCAGTCACGATAGGAGTGCGATGGGATCGACTGCAGACGAATGGCAAAGAAGTAGGCCCAACGGGAGGCCTCGCTAGCCCGAAATGACTACGCAGGGGACCAGATTCAGCGCGCGCGTGGATGGGCAGCTGCGAACACCTCCCTCAAGTTGTCCACGGTGACCAGGGTGTAGATCTGCGTGGTGGTCACCGAAGCGTGGCCCAGCAGCTCCTGGACCACACGCACATCCGCTCCCCCCTCGAGCAGATGTGTCGCGAACGAGTGTCTCAGCGTATGCGGAGAGACGTCCCGGGTCACCCCCGCGCGGTCGGCGGCCTTGACCAGGACGGTCCACGCCGACTGGCGCGAGAGCCGACCACCGCGTGCGTTGAGGAACAGAGCGCCGGCCCGCTCCGAGGCGCCGACCGCGGCGAGCTCCGGACGGGCCCGGGTCAGGTACGCGTCGACCGCCGCCAGGGCATAGGACCCGATCGGGACCAGCCGCTCCTTGCTCCCCTTGCCCCGTAGCAGCACGGTGCCCTCGACCCGGTCGACGTCGTCGACGTCCAGGCCGACGGCTTCACTGATCCGGGCCCCGGTGCCGTAGAGCACCTCCAGCAGGGCCCGGTCGCGCAGGGCCAGGCTCGTGCCGCCGGACCCGGCGGCCTCCAGGATCGACTCGACCTCCGCGAGCGGCAGCGCCTTGGGCAGGCGCCGCGCCGGTGCCGGCGGGCGCACCCCGGCGGCCGGGTCATGTGTCGCCGAGCCGTCGCTGACGCAGAACTTGTGGAACCCGCGCACCGCGACGACGGTGCGGCCGGCGGAGGTCGCCGAGAGCGGCGCATGGTCGGCGTCGCCTTCACGCAGGTGCATCAGGAACGCCGCCACGGTCGGCTCGGTGACGGCGTCCAGGTCGTCGATCCCGTTCCCGGACAGGAACGCGACGTACCGGCGCAGATCGCGTCGGTACGACGTGAGGGTGTTCGCCGCCAGCCCACGCTCGACCGCGAGGTGGTCGAGGTAGGTGCGCAGCGCAAGCGAGACGTCCGCCACGATCTCCCCCGGTCTCCCGAGCGGTGCTCCGTGCTCAGCCGGCCGCAGCGAGAACCTCGTCGAGACCCACGACGTCGATGCCGGTCGCCTCGCCCACCGGCCCGTTGGTGAGCTTCCCGTCATGGGTGTTCAGGCCGAGCGCGAGGGAGTGGTCGTCGCGGCAGGCGCGGACCCAGCCCTTGTCGGCCAGTGCGACGGCGTACGGGAGCGTGGCGTTGGTCAGCGCGTACGTCGAGGTGTTGGGCACCGCGCCCGGCATGTTCGCCACGCAGTAGAAGATCGAGTTGTGGACCGGGAACGTCGGGTCCGAGTGCGTCGTGGCGTGGGTGTCCTCGAAGCAGCCGCCCTGGTCCACGGCGATGTCGACGAGCACCGAGCCCGGCTTCATCTGCGAGACCAGCTCGTTGCTGACCAGTTTCGGCGCGGCCGCGCCGGGGATCAGCACGGCACCGATCACCATGTCGGCCTCCATCACCTGCTG
>JAICSC010000238.1 GCA_025937085.1 Nocardioides sp. | reverse complement strand
GTCTGGGCGTTGCGCACCTCGGGACGGCTCAGGGTGACCGTCGCGACCGCGCCGCGGACGTCGTACCGCAGGCCGGCCTCGGCGAGCTCCTCGGGAGTCATGCACGCAGTCTAGGAACCGCCGAAGTCCCACTCGGGCGGTCAGGCGAGGGCGACCAGGTCGGCGTAGGAGTCGTTCCAGAGGTCCTCGACCCCGTCGGGGAGGATCAGCACCCGGTCGGGGGCGAGCGCCCGGACGGCGCCCTCGTCGTGGGTGACCAGGACGATCGCGCCCTGGTAGCCGCGGATCGCCGCCAGCACCTCCTCGCGCGAGGCCGGGTCGAGGTTGTTGGTCGGTTCGTCGAGGAGCAGGACGTTCGCGCTGGAGACGACCAGGATCGCCAGGGCCAGCCGGGTCTTCTCGCCACCGGACAGCACCCGGGCCGGCTTGTCGACGTCCTCCCCCGAGAACAGGAACGACCCGAGCACCGAGCGGGTCTCGGTGTCGGTGAGGGACGGCGCGGCCGTGCGCATGTTCTCCAGGACGGTCCGCGACGTGTCCAGGGTCTCGTGCTCCTGGGCGTAGTAGCCGAGCTTGAGCCCGTGCCCGGGCATCACCTCGCCGGTGTCGGGCTCGTCGACGCCGCCGAGGATCCGCAGCAGCGTCGTCTTGCCGGCGCCGTTGAGACCGAGGACGACGACCCGGGAGCCCTTGTCGATGGCCAGGTCGACGTCGGTGAAGACCTCCAGCGAGCCGTAGGACTTCGACAGCTGGGACGCCGTGAGCGGCGTACGCCCGGACGAGGCGGGCTCGGGGAACTTGATCCGCGCCACCCGGTCGGAGCGGCGCTCGGCCTCAACGCCGCTGAGCATCTTCTCCGCTCGACGCATCATGTTGTGGGCGGCCTGTGCCTTGGTCGCCTTCGCCCGCATCTTGGAGGCCTGCTCGAGGAGGGCATCAGCCTTGCGCTCGGCGTTGAGCCGCTCGCGCTTGCGGCGGCGCTCGTCGGTCTCGCGCTGCGCGAGGTACGCCGCCCAGCCCAGGTTGTAGACGTCGATCTCCTGGCGGTTCGCGTCGAGATGGAACACCTTCGTCACCGTCTGCTCGAGCAGCGCGGTGTCGTGGCTGATCACCACGAGGCCGCCCTTGTGGGACTTGAGGAACTCGCGCAGCCAGACCACCGAGTCGGCGTCGAGGTGGTTCGTCGGCTCGTCCAGGAGGAGCGTCTCGGCCCCCGAGAACAGGATCCGCGCGAGCTCGACCCGACGCCGCTGACCACCCGACAAGGTGCGCAGCGGTTGGGTCATCAACCGCTCCTCGATCCCGAGGGAGGCCGCGATCTGGGCCGCCTCGGCCTCCGCGGCGTACCCGCCACCGGCGTGGAGGTCGGCGTCGGCCCGCTCGTACCGCTTCATGCCCCGCTCGCGTACGTCGGGGTCGGCACTGGCCATCTCCTCCTCGGCGGCCCGGAGCCGGCGTACGACGGCGTCCAGGCCGCGCGCGGACAGGATGCGTTCGCGCACCGGCACGTCCGGGTCACCGGTACGCGGATCCTGGGGGAGGTAGCCGACGGAGCCGGTCGAGGTCACCCGGCCCGACGCGGGCAGGCCCTCGCCGGCGAGGATCCGGGTCAGGGTGGTCTTACCGGCTCCGTTGCGCCCGACCAGTCCCACCTTGTCTCCGGGCCCGATCCGGAAGGAGACGTCGTGCATCAGCAACCGCGCCCCGGCTCGCACCTCGAGCTGCTGGGCACTGATCATGAGGCTGGCTAGTCTAGGGCGGCCCCTGCCGGCCCCCGAGGCCCCGTGTCGCGAGGAGACATCATGCGGTTCAACCCCAAGGCTCGGCTGGACACGAGCCGCGTGCGTGACGGCGGTGGTGGGGGCGGCGCCGGCGGCGGCATGGGCGGCGGTGGCATGCGCATCCCGCTCCCGGGCGGCACCAGGGCCGGTGGAGGCGTCGGGTTCCTGGTGATCGTGGTGGTCATCCTGCTGCTCAAGGCCTGCGGCGGTGTCGACCTCACCGGGGCGATCACCGGGGCCGGGGCGAGCGGATACACCACGAGCCGCTTCCAGGGCGACCCCACGGCGTACCAGGGGTGTACGACGGGCCAGGACGCCAACGAGCACCCGACCACGTGCGGCGTGGTTGCCGTCGAGAACTCACTGGTCGACTACTGGCGGGACACGCTGGCGCAGCAGGCTCCGAACACGAGGTTCCAGCCCGAGACCGCGATCATGACGTTCTCGGGCTCGACCCCCAGCGGCTGCGGTCAGGCCTCGGCGCAGATGGGCCCGTTCTACTGCCCGAACGACCAGACGATCTACTTCGACCCCTCCTTCTTCCACGACATCCTGCAGCAGCAGCTGAACGGCCCGTCGGGCGCCTTCGTCGAGCCCTACGTGATCGCGCACGAGTTCGGCCATCACATCCAGAACCTCCTCGGCACCATGCGCAAGGTGAAGACCCAGCAGGGTCCGAACAGCGACTCGGTCCGTCTCGAGCTCCAGGCCGACTGCTACGCCGGCATGTGGGCGCGTAGCGCGTCGCAGACCGAGGACAGCCAGGGCAACGTGCTGCTCCTGGATCTGACCGACCAGGACATCCAGGACGCGATCGCCGCCGCCAAGTCCGTGGGCGACGACACGATCCAGAAGGAGACGACCGGCCAGGTCAACCCCGAGCAATGGACCCACGGCTCGTCCGCCGCGCGGGTGCAGTGGTTCCAGAACGGCTACCGAAACGGCACGCTCGACGCCTGCAACACGTTCACCGGCGGCAACGTCGAGTAGTCACTGACACTCACACGTCGCCGTCTGGAGCCGGGCCGTCACGCACAGGAGGATCCGTGCCGTACTCCTACCTCTCCCACCTGGAGTGTTCCCGCACCGGTACGACGTACCAGGCGGACCAGGTGCAGGGCGTCAGCGAGGTCGGTGCGCCGCTGCTGGCCAGGTACGACCTCGAGCGGGTGCGGGCGAGCGTCACCAGGGACGAGATCGCGGCTCGGCCGCACGACCTGTGGCGCTACCACGAGGTGCTCCCGGTGCGGGACCCGGCGTACGTGACCACCCTGGGCGAGGGCATGACGCCCCTGCTCGGGCTCCCGGCGTACGGCGCGTCCGTCGGCGTACCCGGACTGCTGATGAAGGACGAGGGCCTGATCCCGACCGGCACCTTCAAGGCACGCGGAGCTGCCGTCGGCGTCTCTCGGGCGCGCGAGCTCGGCGTGCGGGCGGTGGCGATGCCGACGAACGGGAACGCCGGCGCTGCGTGGTCGGTGTACGCCGCGCGGGCGGGCCTCGGCAGCCTCGTCGTGATGCCGGTCGACGCGCCCGAGATCACCCGGCGCGAGTGCCTGGCCGCCGGCGCCGAGCTGTACCTGGTGGACGGGTTGATCAACCACGCAGGTGCGCTGGTGAAGGCCGCCGTCGAGGAGCGGACCGGCTACCAGGACGTCTCGACGCTCAAGGAGCCCTACCGCATCGAGGGCAAGAAGACGATGGGCTACGAGATCGTCGAGCAGCTGGGATGGCAGGTGCCCGACGTGATCCTCTACCCCGCGGGTGGCGGCGTCGGCATCATCGGCATCCACAAGGCGATGCTGGAGCTGCGGGAGCTCGGCTGGATCGGCCAGAAGCTGCCGCGGCTGGTCGCCGTGCAGTCCACCGGCTGCCCGCCGATCGTCGAAGCCTTCGTGGCCGGGCTCGACGAGAGCACGCTGAAGGAGGGCACCCACACGCTCGCCTTCGGCATCAACGTCCCCAAGGCGCTCGGCGACTTCCTCGTGCTCCGCGGGGTCCGCGAGACCGGCGGGACAGTGGTCGCGGTCAGCGACGACGCGATCCTCGCCGAGCTCGGGCGCCTGGCGGCTGCCGAGGGGACCTGGATCTGTCCCGAAGGTGCGGCCTGCTTCGCCGCCGTCCGTGAGCTCCGCGAGAGCGGCTGGATCGCCGAGCAGGAGCAGGTCGTGGTGCTCAACACCGGGGCCGGGCTGAAGTACCCGGAGACGGTCGCGGTCGACGTACCCGTGCTCGCACCGGACGGAGAGGTGCCGGCGTCCGCGTGAGCCAGGCGAGGTTTCGTGACGCGTCGCATCCTCCCTCGCTGCGCAGCGGGAGCATGCCGACGCTCCTCAGCCTGCCCGCCTGATCCTCCTCCTCGCGAGTCCGCCGAGGGGCGGTCAGAGCAGTGACTCGACCAGGGGGAACTGGCGCTGCAGCGTCCGGAGGTACGGCGCGACGGCGGGGTGGCGGTACTTGCCGGCCAGGGCGCCCTCTCCCCCGGCGACCCGGGCGAGCGCCCACTCGGCCCGCGACAGGGCGGTGTACGCCGCGCTGACGCGCATCCCGAGCGAAGCCTCGTCGCCGGTCGCGAGTCCGTCGGGCAACCCCATCAGGTAGGCGTCGAGCAGCGGCTCGGCGTCCTCGCGGGCGTTCTGCAGGAAGAGTCCGAGGTCCGCGCCCACCGGACCGTGGCCGACGGTGCTCCAGTCGATCGCGATCACGTCGTCGCCGCGGCGGCCGGGGAGGTTCTGCGCGGCGGGGTCGCCGTGCTGCGGCACCTGGGGCAGCGCGTCGAGGTCTCGCAGGAGGGTCTCGCGGCGCGACCACAGCCGGTCGGCGACGTCGGCGACGGTGGTCCGGGCCAGCGTCGGCCAGCCGCCCCGGCCCTCCACCCTCCGCATCCGGTCGCGGAGCTGACCCACCGCCAGCCATCGGTGGCGGCCGAGCGCAGCGCCGGCGAAGCGACCCATCGCGTGGGCGACGTACAGGCCGTTGAGGGCGGCGTCCTCGACCCACTCGCTGGTCAGCGTGATGCCCTCGTCGTCCTCGGCGACGTCCGTGGGAGTGGCGCGGAGTCCGGGCGTCTGGTCGGTGAGGCCGCTGACGGCGACGTCCGCCTGCCGCCGCCAGTAGGCGTAGTGGTGCGGCTCGGAGAACTCCGGCGGGTCGTCGGGCCCGGGCATGGCGAGTCGTTTCACGACCAGGGCCCGGCCGTCGCGCTCGGTACGCCAGACGCCGACGGTCGAGGTCCCGGTGCCGCCGGTCACGGCGTGCCAGACGGGGTCGGGCTCCCACATGCCGCTCATCCTGGCAGAGACGGGCAGCGCTTCCGGGGAGCGACGTGACCGGTGCGTCAGGGGCTCAGTGCACGTCGCGGCGCGCGAAGGTCAGTTGTCCGACAGCGCTGAAACCGACCGCGACCGCGAGCAGCACCAGGAACGGCGTCCAGCGGAACGACTCCGCCGGCACCAGGGCCAGGTGGTGGTACGGCGACAGCCCCTGCGCCCAGCTCGGCAGATGAAGGAGTGGCCCGAAGAAGACCATCACCACGCCGAGCCCGAGCCCGAGCCAGGCCAACGACGCCCACCTCGGCAGCACGCCGTACAGCAGCCGGGCCAGGCCCGCCAGAACCAGACTGGGCGCGACGTACCCGAGCGTGTCGACCAGGAACGGTCCGACCCGGCCGCCGTCGCCGGTGACCATCGCGTAGCCCAGCCCGAGCCCGAGACCACCGCCGAGCAGGACGATCACGGTGCCGACCACCGTGGTCACCACCTGGGCCAGCAGCCAACGCCGACGCGAGAGCCCGGTCGCCAGGAGCGCCTCGACACGGCCGTCGTCCTCCTCCGCGCGCGGCCGGAGGGCCGACGAGACCGTGAACCCGGCGCCGACCAGGGCGATCACCGCGATCGCCACGGCGTAGAAGCCGTCGACGAGGCTGCCGCCCCCTTGCGCGAAGACGTCACGAGACGTGGAGGAGTCACCGATCAGGGTGCCGACGTCGTCACCGATCGACCCATAGGCCAGTCCCAGCAGCGCGATCCCGCCGGCCCAGCCGATGATCGAGCCGCGCTGGAGCCGC
>JAICSC010000081.1 GCA_025937085.1 Nocardioides sp. | reverse complement strand
CACTCGATGTTCTGTGGTTCGGATGTTCTCGCAGATCGGTGGTTTCGAGACGGTCGCTGGGCGACCTCCTCAACCACCGGTGAGCTCCGAGCAAGGCCGGAGGCCGGCGACGGCGGCCGGGAACCACGCCCTCCTTCTCGTCCAAAGCGAGGAACCGCAACCACTCACCAGCGCGCGGTCTCGACAAGCCGATCGACGAGCCCCGTCGGGATCCGACGAGGTCCTTCGGGAACGGGGTCAGTCGGTGAACGCGCAGAACTCGTTGCCCGCGGGGTCGGCCAGGACGGTCCAGCCGATCCCGCCGTCGCCCTGGGCGCGCAGGACGGTGGCACCGTGTGCGACGAGCGCGTCGAGGTCGTCGGTGCGGACGTCGACGTGGATCCGGTTCTTCGCCGTCTTCGGCTCGGGCACGCCGCCGAAGTCGAAGGAGTCCCACACGCACTCCGGGATGTCCTGGACCCAGGAGAACCCCTCCTCCGGGTTGTCGCCGACGCTGCCACCCACCACGTCGGCCCACCACGTCGCCAGCTCGTGGCCCGCCTGGCCGCCTTCGGCGCAGTCCCAGCCCAGCTCGTACGCCCGCTTCTCGAAGGCGCCCTCGCGCGGGAAGACACAGTGCTCCTGGCCGTCGGGATCGAGCAGGACCGTCCACCGGGGAAGCTCGCGGTCCACCCGCGCCCCGGCGTCGATCGCGCGTTGCACCGACTCGGCGTTCACGTCGATGTGCACCCGGTTCTTCACCGACTTCGGCTCGGGAACGACGTTCAGCCAGACCTGGATCCGCCCGGCATCGTCACGTAGGTGCGCGTCGCCGTCGTCGTGGAGCTCCAGCGACCAGCCGAGCATCGTCGACCAGTACTCGCCCGACGCGTTCGCGTCGGCGACGTCGATGCAGAGGTCCTTGAATCGCGCCAGCACCATGCCTGCCAGTCTGGCAGACGGTCCGACTGCTCCCATGAGCGACGGAATCCGTCGGTCCAGCGTCCGCCGACCGGTGGAATCCGCGGTTGCGAGCGCCGTAGGCTGCGGTCATGAGCACGACGGTCGCCGCCACGCCCCTCACCCAGCACCGCAACCTGGTCACCGAGATCCCCGGTCCCCGGTCCCAGGAGAAGCTGGCCCGCAAGAAGCAGTACGTCGCGGACGGGGTCGGCACCACCCTGCCGGTGTTCATCGAGGCGGCCGGCGGCGGCGTACTGCTAGACGCCGACGGCAACACCCTCATCGACCTCGGGTCGGGCATCGCCGTCACCACGGTCGGGAACGCGGCCCCCGAGGTGGTCTCCCGCGTGCAGGAGCAGGTCGCGGCGTTCACCCACACCTGCTTCATGGTCACGCCGTACGACGGCTACGTGGACGTGGCGGCCGCGCTGGCCGAGCTCACCCCGGGAGACCCCAGTGTCATGGCCAAGAAGTCGGCACTGTTCAACTCCGGCGCCGAAGCGGTCGAGAACGCCGTCAAGATCGCCCGGGTCGCCACCGGCAAGGACGCCGTGGTGGTCTTCGACCACGCCTACCACGGGCGGACGAACCTGACGATGGCGATGACGGCGAAGAACATGCCGTACAAGAACGGCTTCGGCCCGTTCGCCGCGGAGATCTACCGGGTGCCGATGTCCTACCCCTTCCGCGAGACCGAGGGCGTCAAGGGCGCCGACGCCGCGGCCCGGGCCATCGACCAGATCGAGAAGCAGGTCGGGGCCGCGAACCTCGCCTGCGTCGTGATCGAGCCGATCCTCGGCGAGGGCGGCTTCGTGGTGCCCGCCGACGGCTTCCTGCCGGCGCTCGCTGCATGGTGCCGGGACAACGGGGTGCTGTTCGTCGCCGACGAGATCCAGTCGGGCTTCTGCCGCACGGGCGACTGGTTCGCCTGCGACCACGAGGGCGTCGTACCCGACCTGATCACCACCGCGAAGGGCATCGCCGGCGGACTGCCGCTCGCCGCGGTCACCGGCCGCGCCGAGGTCATGGACGCCGTGCACGCCGGCGGTCTCGGTGGCACGTACGGCGGCAACCCGGTCGCCTGCGCGGCCGCACTCGGCGCGATCGAAGCGATGCGGAGCCACGACCTCCCGGCCCGCGCCCGAGCGGTCGAGGCGATCATCCGGCGCCGGCTCGAGGCCATCGCCGCCGACCACCCGACGATCGGCGACATCCGTGGCCGCGGCGCGATGATGGCGATCGAGCTGGTCAAGCCCGGCACGCTCGACCCGGACGCCGCCCGCGCGGCCGCGGTCGCGGCGTACTGCCACACGAACGGCGTCGTCGTCCTGACCTGCGGGACCTGGGGGAACGTCTTCCGGTTCCTGCCGCCGCTGTCGATCGGGGACGACCTGCTCGAGGAGGCGTTCGACGTCGTCGCGGAGGCGTTCGCAGCCACCGCCTGACCAGGCTGAGGGTCGTACTCACGTCGGATCTTCGAGTCAGAGGGTGCAGCCGGGACCGCATCGGACAGGCGAGCCGCTCCAACCGCCCATCCGAAGGAGTACGGCGAGACGCTCGGTCGTGCGGCAGGGACGGTCGAACACCTGCCCCCAACCCAGCCGGACGGTTGCCTGACCGGTGGCCGGGGCCTCCAGATCACGATCGAGATCCGCGTCGCGCTGTCCCGCTGTGTCATGGAACAGCCGACCGTCCAGCTCCACGTACCGGCCGTACTCGCGATAGACGACGTCCCGCAGCACGAGCCCCTGGGCCGTGACGGTTCCTTCCCGCCGGACGCCGATCGGAAGGCCATGCGCTCGTTCGACGCGTGTCAGGTAGCCGTGCTCGAGGACTGAACTGGTCCCGTCTCGGATGTCGACCAACACAGCACGCAGCCAGTCGCGCCCGCGCACACGCGATCGGGAGTCGAGTGCGACCAGCAGTCGGTCAGCGGTCGTCCGGCGTGACTGGCACAGGTCGGCAAGAACCGCGATCCGGCCCAGCTCTCGCTCGGTGGCGGCGGCGACGAGGATGCCCGCCACCTCCGGGCTGACCCGTGGCGGGCTCGTGTTCCACAACACGTGCTCGTGCAGTGCCGTCATTCGGTCCACGCGGCACCCGGGCAACCGCCGTACGGTGCGGGTCACGTCCACCGCGACGTGGATGAGAGCCTCGTCGGAATGCCGCCGCCACCCTGGGCCGGCGACAGCACGCAGTGCCGACTGCCCGGTCAGCGCGGCGGGCTCATAGTGGAGGACCATCGCCCATGCGCGCTGGATCCAGGTGGGCTCGCCGGCGTGCTCGAGGAAGACGCCCGGCATGATCCGGGCCAGCTCCCGCCGACGAAGGCCGCGCTCGATACCACCCCGCGTCACACCCTGTGCCAGCAGCTGACGACGCGAGATCACGCCGGACTGGAGCACCAGCAGCCGCTCCACCTCGTCCATTCGATCAGCCTGGTGGACGGCACCGAGACGATGTCACGCACCAGCCGACGCCTGTGGATGACGCCAGACTCGAATCTTCGACGTACTCGGTACGTCGGATCTTCGAGTACGACCGTCGCCTCGGGGGACATCCGGGCGAAGGCCGGCCGAACGCAAGGCGCAGGCTGGAGCCGGCACCGATGTTTTGGGCCGTCCGAGGTGTCGGTACGGTCACGCTCGTGACGAGTCCGGTCGAGGTCCTGACGCGGCGGGTACAGGCGGCGCTGGGCGCCGCGTTCGGTGAGGAGTACGCCGAGTGCGACCCGCTGATCCGGCCGAGCCAGTTCGCCGACTACCAGGCGAACGTCGCGATGTCGCTGGCCAAGCGGCTCGGCCGGCCACCGCGTGACGTGGCGGCAGCCGTGGTCGAACGACTCGATTTGGCCGACGTGTGCGAGCCGGTCGAGGTCAGCGGGCCCGGTTTCCTCAACCTGCGGCTGCGCGGCACCTGGCTGGGCGACGCCGTGACCGCGCTCGGTGCCGACGAGCGGCTGGGCGTTACGGTGCAGGAACGGCTGGTGGTGCCGATCGACTACTCGGCACCCAACGTCGCCAAGGAGATGCACGTCGGACATCTGCGGACGACGGTCGTCGGCGACGCGCTGGCGAGGGCGCTCGAGCATCTCGGTCATGACGTGATCCGGCAGAACCACGTCGGCGACTGGGGTACGCCGTTCGGGATGCTGATCGAGCACCTCCTCGATGTCGGCGAGGACTCCCCCGAGGCACAGCTGCTCGTCACCGACCCCACCACCTTCTACGCCGCGGCGCGCGCCGAGTTCGACAGCGACCCCGCGTTCGCCGACCGTGCCCGGACCCGGGTGGTCAAGCTGCAGACCGGCGACGCCGACACCATGCGGCACTGGACCGAGCTCGTCGACCTGTCGAAGCAGTACTTCAACCGGATCTACTCGACCCTCGGCGTGACGCTGACCGACGCCGACCTGGCCGGTGAGTCGACGTACAACGACGACCTCGCCGGCATCTGCGACGAGCTCGAGGCCGCGGGCATCGCGACGCTGAGCGAGGGTGCGCTGTGCGTGTTCCTCGACGGCTACACCGGCCGGGAGGGCAAGCCGGTCCCGCTGATCATCCGCAAGTCCGACGGCGGGTACGGGTACGGCACCACCGACCTGGCCACGATCCGGCACCGGGTGCGCGACCTGCACGCGGACCGCATCCTCTACGTGATCGGCGTGACGCAGTCGCTGCACCTGCGCATGGTCTGGGACACCGCGCGCAAGGCCGGCTGGCTGCCGGACGACGTCGAGGTGGTGCACGTCGAGATCGGCAACGTCCTCGGCGAGGACCGCAAGCTCCTGCGCACCCGTTCGGGGGCGCCACTGAAGCTGATGTCGCTGCTCGACGACGCGGTCGCGAAGGCCCGGGCGGTCGTCGACGAGGCCCGTCCGGACCTCGACCCCGCCGTACGCGCCGAGATCGCGCCGCAGGTCGGGATCGGGGCGGTGAAGTACGCCGACCTGTCGGTCGCCCACGACAGTGAGTACGTCTTCGACCTCGACCGGATGGTCACCCTCACCGGCAACACCGGACCCTACCTGCAGTACGCCGCCGCGCGGGTCCGCTCGATCCTCCGCTCAGCCGTCTCCGCTGCCGCTGCTCCCGGTGCGGTCCTTGTCGTTGAGCCGGCGGAGCACGACCTCGCCCTCGCCCTCCTGGGGTTCGGCGACGTCGTGGTGCAGGTTGCCGACGCTCTGGAGCCGCACCGCCTGTGCGGCTACCTGTTCGAGCTGGCGCAGGCCTTCTCGGTGTTCTACGAGAACTGTCCCGTGCTGGGCGCCGACGACGAGCAGATCCGCGCCTCACGCCTGACCCTCTGCCGCACCACCCTCGACGTACTGGTCACCGGTCTGGACCTCCTCGGGATCTCCGCCCCCGACCGGATGTAGGTCTCGCGTCGTACCGGGACAGTCCCTGACAAGGCGGTCGTCCGGGTGCCCAGGGAACGACCATCTTGTCAGGGACTACCGCTCTTGACTCTCGTGTAATGATGTAATCATGATTACCGACGAAGCGCTGGAGCGGGTGCGCGGCTGGTTCTCCGGCCGTCTCCCGGAGGACTGGCAGGCCTCCCCCGCCGAGATCAGCGTCGACCGCGACGAGATCGTGGTCACCTTGAACCTGCCCGACGTCGAGGCTCCGTCCGAGGGTGCCGGCGACGCCGAGACGGCGGAGGCCCGCGCGGGGCGCGCCAGCGCGTTCCGCGAGGACACCCGCGAGCAGCGGATGGCGATCGCCCGTGAGGCGCAGCGCCGCTACCAACGCACCGTCAGCTGGGGGGTGCGGATCGGGGACCACCAGCAGCTGTTCACGCATCTGGCCGCACCAACGATGACGCGACTGCGGCAACCGCAGCGCCAGGTGCTCGACACCCTCGTCGACGCGGGCGTGGCGCGCTCCCGGTCCGAGGCGCTCGCGTGGTGCGTCCGCCTGGTCGCCCAGCACGAGGACGACTGGCTGACCGAGCTGCGTGAGGCGATGAGCAAGGTGGCCGACGTCCGCACGAAGGGCCCGGCTGCCTGAGCCTGAGGCCAGATCGAGGTGGCCCGCAGTGTCGGGCGGTGGTCCGGAATGCCCCGTCGCACCCGCGACGTTGGCCCGGTGTGACCTCACCCGCTCTGTCCGTGCTCGACCTCGTGCCCGTGCGCAGCGGCCAGACCACGGGTCAGGCGCTCGCCGCGACCCGGTCCCTGGCTCGCGTCGCCGACGATCTCGGGTTCCGTCGCTACTGGCTGGCCGAGCACCACAACATGCCGGCCGTGGCCGCGACCAACCCGCCCGTGCTGGTCGGCCTGGTCGCGGCCGCGACGCAGCGGATCCGGGTCGGTTCCGGCGGCGTGATGCTGCCCAACCACGCACCGCTGGTCGTCGCCGAGCAGTTCGCCCTGCTGGAGGCGGCGTACCCCGGACGGATCGACCTCGGCATCGGCCGCGCCCCCGGCACGGACCCGCTCACCAGCGTTGCGCTGCGACATGGCGCCGGCGGGGTCGGCGACGACGCCGTCCAGCACTTCCCGCAGTACGTCGACGACGTGGTCGCGATGATGTCGCTGGACGGGGTCGCGATGCAGGTGATGGGCCGGGTGCAGGCGTTGCGGGCGACACCCCACGCGGAGTCCTCCCCCGATCTGTGGCTGCTGGGCTCCTCCGACTTCTCCGCCCGGCTGGCCGCCGAGCGCGGACTCCCCTACGTCTTCGCCCACCACTTCTCCGGTCGCGGCACGGCCGAGGCGCTCGAGCTCTACCGCTCGGGCTATCGGGCCTCCGAGCGCTACCCGGAGCCCCGCACCTTCCTGACCGTCAACGCCGTCGTCGCCGAGACCCAGGAGGAGGCCGACCGCCGCGCCCTGCCCAACCTGCTGACGATGGTCGCGCTCCGGACCGGCCAGCCGCTCACCGCGCAGCCGACGATCGAGGAGGCTGAGGCCCGCGGCCTGCCCGACGAGCACCGCGGGCTGGCCGAGCAGATGACGGCCCGATGGGTGGTCGGCGCGCCGGAACACGCGGCGAAACAGGTCGCCGAGCTGGCCGCGACGTACGCCGTCGACGAGGTGATGCTCCACCCGGTCGCCGGTGCGTCCGCCGAGACACCACCCGACCGCGCGCCGTACCGCGAGGAGACCCTTCGTCTCCTGTCGTCGGCCTTGGCCGACAACCACTGAGTCGATCTCACGAAGGGTCACCCCCTCAACGGACGACACCCGAGTAGATCCGGCGAAGGACGCGGGTCACCTCCCGGCCGCCGCCACGGACGCTGCGTCAATGAGCCCGGATGTGCTCATTGAAGCGGCGGCCGTCCCGGTGCCTCACCAGAAGAGTCGACCGATGTGGGAAGCCATGACTCCCAAGGCGGGCTCCAGGCTCAGTGGGCACCCGCCGCGCCGCCGGAGACGACGTCGCCGGAGAGCCGCTGCGCGAGGTAGATCGGGACCGCCGAGATCAGGACCAGCACGGCTGCGACCACGTTGACCACAGGAGCCTGGTTGGGGCGGAACAGGTTCTGGAAGATCCAGATCGGCAGCGTCTGCTCCTGCGGTCCGGCGGTGAACGTCGTCACCACGATCTCGTCGAACGACAGCCCGAACGCCAGCAGTCCCCCGGCCAGCAGCGCCGAGCGGAGCATCGGGAACGTCACCAGCCGGAAGGTCGTGAACGGCCCTGCACCGAGGTCGGCCGAGGCCTGCTCGAGCGACGGCCCCAGGCGCTGGATCCTGGCCTGCACGTTGTTGAAGACCGTCACGATGCAGAACGTCGCATGCGCGACCACGATCGTCAGGAACCCGAGCTCCAGCCCGAGCATCGTGCGGAACGCGTTGTTGAGCGCGATCCCGGTGACGATCCCGGGCAGCGCGATCGGCAGGATGATCAGCAGGGAGACCACGTTGCGCCCGAAGAACCGGGTACGCCGCAGCGCGAGCCCGGCCGACGTACCCAACACCAAGGCGATCGCCGTGGCCAGCAACGCGACCTCCACACTGACCAGCAGCGCGTGCCGGGCGCCCGTGCTGTGCGCGGCGACGTTCCACCAGTGCAAGGTCAGGCTGGGCGGCGGCCAGGTGAACGTGCGGTCGACGTTGAACGAGTTGACCACCACCAGGACCAGCGGCACGTAGACCACCAGCAGCACCAGGCCGGTGAGCCCGCGCAGCACCGCCTTCAGCCGGCGATCGATGATCAAGGGGGCGTTCATAGGTTCTCCAGGGCGCCGGTGCGGCGTACCGCCGCGAGGTAGATCAGCATGACCACCACCGGGACAGTCGCGAATGCTGCCGCGAAGGGCAGGTTGTTGGCGGAGCCGACGTTGGCGTAGACGACCGTGCCGATCAGCTGGCCGGCACCGCCCACGATCGTGACCGCGATGTAGTCGCCCAGCGACAGCGAGAAGGTGAAGATCGAGCCGGCCACGACCGCCGGGAACGCCATCGGCAGCACGACGCGCCGGATCGTGGTGAAGGAACCGGCGCCCAGGTCACCGCTCGCCTCGAAAAGCGAGTCCGGCACGCGCTCCAGACCCGCGAAGATCGGCAGGATCATGTAGGGCAGCCAGAGGTAGGCCAGCGTGATCGTCGTCGCGGCCAGGCCGTAGCCCGGGGAGTGGAGGCCGAACGGTGAGCCCAGCCAGTCGATCAGGCCACCCTCGGAGAACATCCCGCGCCAGGCGTACGCCTTGACCAGGTACGACGCCCACAGCGGCATCAGCACCGCGATCACCATGAGTCGCCGTACCCGCGGGGACGCGACCTTGGCCATGTAGAGCGCGATCGGGAAGGCCAGCAGAGCGTCGATGGCGGTGACCAGCGCCGCGATCCCGATCGTGCGGAACGCGATCGTGCGGTAGACCGGGAAGTCCCACAGCTGCCGGAAGTTGTCGAAGGTCCAGACCCTCTCGATCTCACCGGTGAAGTCGTTCTGCGCCCACAGCGAGGTGACGAACAGCGCTCCGAGCGCGGCGAGGTAGGCCACCCCCAGCCACAGCATCGGTGGCAGCAGCAGAAGGCCGGTCCGCAGACCCGGGGACCGGCCGAGCAGCGAACCCCGCCCGGGCTTCCTCGCCCGGGCGGGTGCCGTTTTGCTCGGCGGTTGCCAACCGCTAGCCCTTGATCTCGGTCCAGGCCTGGGTCCAGTCGCCGTAGTCGGTGCACTGGGTGGCGGTACGACCGTCGAGGCACTGCGAGATCGGCGTGGTCCAGTACCAGATCTTGTCGGCGAACGACTTGTCCGTGACGTGGTAGGCCTTGCAGAACGCCGCTCCCGTGATCTTGCACGCCTGGCCGTTGGCCGGGGCCTCACCGAAGTACTGGGCGACCTCCGCCTGCGGCTTCGGCTCGGTGATGTAGGACATCCAGGCGTAGGCGCAGTTGGGGTGCTGGGCCTTCGAGCTGATCATCCAGGTGTCGGACCAGCCGGTGGACCCCTCCTTCGGCAGGATCGCCTTCACCGGCACCTTCTCGCCGGCCGCGACCTGCTTGATCACCTCCCAGGTCGTCCCGATCACCGAGTCGCCGGTCTTGAACGCCTGCACCTCCTTGAGGTAGTCCGACCAGTACTCCGAGATGTTCTGACGCTGCTCCTTGAGCAGGCTGACGGCCGCGTCGAGCTGCTTCTGGTCCAGGGCGTAGGGGTTCTTGATCCCGAGGCTGTGCTGGATCCTCATCAGGTACAGCGCCGCGTCGGCGATGTAGATCGGCGAGTCGTACGCCGTCACCTTGCCCTTGTACTGCGAAGCACCGGTGAACACGGCACCCCAGCTGGTCGGGGCGGGCTGGACGTCGTCGGTCCGGTACATCAGCAGGTTCGCGCCCCAGCCGTGGGGCACGCCGTACATCTGGCCGTTGACGCTGTTCCAGGCCCGGTCCTTGAGGAACGGCTCGATCTGGGAGTAGTCCTTGATCAGCGACGTGTTGACCGGCGCGACGTCACCGGACGCGACCAGGCGCAGCGACGCGTCTCCGGACGCGGAGACCACGTCGTAGTCGCCGGTCTTCATCAGGTTGACGGCTTCGTCGGAGGTCCCGAAGTACTTCACGTTCGCCTTGCAGCCGGTCTGCTTCTCGAACGGCGTGACCCAGTCGACCTTGGGGTCGTTGGAGCCGTCCTCGGCGTAGCCCGGCCAGGCCAGGATGTTGACCTGACCCTCCTTGGCACCCAGCGACTTCTGCATCGGGATGTCAGGCGGCGTGAAGCCCTGGCTTCCGGGGTTCGCGTTGCCGCTCGAGCCGGACGAGCCGCAGGCCGCCACGAGGGCGAGCGCCGCGACGCTGACCAGGGCACCGAGACTGCGCGTTCTCCTGCTGGTGTTGCTCATGGTTTCTCCTCGGTTTTCTCGGTCCCTCCCGAGAGCTCGATCAGGGAGTCGCGGTGGAGTGCCACCGCGACCAGCCGGTCGGACGCCTCGAGCGGCGGCTCGGAGGCTCCCCCGGTGTTGGGGCGTGACACGGTCAGGGTGGAACCGCCGTTCAGCTCGACGATCGCATGGGCGGCGGGGCCGAGATAGACCACCTCGCGGACCTTCCCCGGCATGGTGAGCTCTCCGGGCGCCACCGAGGCGCCGGCCGGGACGATGCGCAGCCGCTCCGGCCGTACGGCGTACTCCCCTGCGGTGCCGAGCAGCTGCTGGGCGGCGCGACCGCCGATCCGGTTGGAGGTTCCGACGAAGCCGGCGACGAACGAGCTGGCCGGGCGCTCGTACAGCTCGACCGGGGTCGCGACCTGCTCGACGCGACCCTCGCGGAACACCGCGACCCGGTCGCTCATCGACAGCGCCTCCTCCTGGTCGTGGGTGACGAACACGAAGGTGATGCCGACGTCGCGCTGGATCTGCTTCAGCTCCAGCTGCATCTCGCGGCGCAGCTTGAGGTCGAGAGCGCCGAGCGGCTCGTCCAGCAGCAGGACCTTGGGCCGGTTCACCAGCGCCCGGGCGAGAGCGACCCGCTGACGCTGGCCGCCCGAGTGCTGGGTCGGACGGCGTCTGCCGTAGCCCTCGAGCCGGACCGCCGCGAGCGCCTCCTCGGCGCGGCGGCGGCGCTGCCTGCGATCCACCCGCTTGACCCGCAAGCCGTACTCGACGTTGGTGAGCACGTCCATGTGGGGGAAGATCGCGTAGTCCTGGAAGACGGTGTTCACGTCGCGCCGATGGGGTGGCAGCCCCGTCGCGTCGTGGTCGCCGAGCAGGATCGAGCCGCGGGTGGGTCGCTCGAACCCGGCCAGCATCCGCAGCACCGTGGTCTTGCCCGAGCCCGACGGGCCCAGCATCGAGAAGAACTCACCGTCGGCGATCTCCACGTCCAGGTCCTCGACGGCGTGCACGTCGCCGAAGTGCTTGGTGAGCCCGCGAGTGGTGACGGCGGTACGTCAGCCGCTCATCTCGCGGCGTCCCCAGGGAGCGCCGTACTCCGTCAGCCGATCGAGGAACGGCACGCTGTCGAACGCCTCCGGTCCGAGCACCCCGGCTCCCTTCCAGGTCCCGCCCGCCAGGAGCTCGAGCGCGATGACGGGGTTGACGGCGGTCTGCCAGACCACGCACTGGTGGCCGTACTCCCGCATGGACCACTCGTTGTCGACCACGTGGTAGTAGTACGTCGAACGTGGCCCGGTCCGGTCTCCTCGGCCGTCCTTGCCCGTGCCGGTGACCCAGAGGCCGGCGCAGGTCTTGCCGGTCATCCGCGGCCCGACCGACGCGGGATCGGGCAGGACGGCCGCGACCACGTCGCGCGGGCTCACCTCGACCCCCTTCACCCGGACCTTCTCGGTGCGATCCAGTCCGAGCGTGTGCAGCACCCGGAGGATGTTGATGAACTCGTCACCGAGGCCGTACTTGAACGTCGCCCGCTTG
>JAICSC010000315.1 GCA_025937085.1 Nocardioides sp. | reverse complement strand
GCGCCTGGCAGATCGCGACCGAGCACAAGGCTCTCGGAGTCGTGAACCCCGGCATCTGGGCGGCCTTCGCCGCCGGCGTCAGATGACGTCTCAGAGTGATGGCCCTGTGATGGCTCGGTGATGGCTCGGTGATGGCTCGGGGCAGGCTCAAGGGCTGAGGATCAGACGGCGCCGAGCGCGGCGAGGCCGGCGAAGAAGCCGAGCCCGTCGGTGCCCGCCCCGGTCAGCTCCTCGACGGCGTGCTCCGGGTGGGGCATCAGACCGACGACGTTGCCGCGTTCGTTGGTGATGCCGGCGATGTCGTGGAGCGACCCGTTGGGGTTCACGTCGAGGTAGCGCGCCACCACGCGCCCCTCGCCCTCGAGCCGCTGGAGGGTCGGCTCGTCCGCGACGAACCCCCCCTCGCCGTTCTTGAGGACGATGGTGACCTCGGCGTTCTCGGCGTACGACGAGGTCCAGGGCGTGCGGTTGTTCTCGATCCGGAGACGTTGGTCGCGGCAGACGAACTTGCGGTGGTCGTTGCGGGTGAGCGCGCCGGGCAGGAGGTGGGACTCGCAGAGGATCTGGAAGCCGTTGCAGATGCCGAGGACCGGCAGGCCGCCCCGTGCCGCCGCGACGACCTCGGTCATCACCGGCGCGAAGCGCGAGATCGCGCCGCAGCGCAGGTAGTCGCCGTACGAGAACCCACCGGGCAGGACCACTGCGTCGACGGCCTTGAGATCCGGGTCGGCGTGCCAGAGGGACACGGCCTCGCCGCCGGCCAGCCGTACGGCGCGTGCGGCGTCGACGTCGTCGAGCGAACCGGGGAAGGTGACGACACCGATCCTCACGAGGCCCCCGAGTCGTCTGCCGTGGCGTCGACGAGCTCGACCGACGGCTCGTGTGCGTGCACCGTGAAGTACTCGATCACCGGGTTGGCGAGCAGCGTCTCGGCCATCCGGCGTACCTCCTCGCGCTGCCGGTCGTCGTCCTCGCCCTCGACCTCGATCTCGAAGCGCTTTCCCTGGCGGACGTCGCTGACGCCTTCGAACCCGAGTCGGGGGAGAGCGCCGAGCACGGCCTTCCCCTGCGGGTCGAGGATCTCGCGCTTGGGCATCACGTCGACGACGTAACGAGCCACGGCGGTGCCTTTCGGGGCCGGGGGTGCGGACGATGCGGTCGAGGCAATACTAAGGACCGACGCGGTCCGGTCGACGCATCGCCACCGCGGAGCGGGCAGACTGTGACCATGGCATCGAACAACCCGCTCGGCGGACTCGGCGGTGGCGCGAGACCGGGTATGCAGGGCGCGAGCATGCTGCAGCTGCAGTTCCCGCAGTCGCTGGCCGTGTACGACGACTATTCGGCTGCCCAGAAGGCCGTCGACTTCCTCTCCGACAAGGAGTTCCCGGTCCAGAACTGCATGATCGTCGGCACCGACCTCAAGCAGGTGGAGCGGATCACCGGCCGGCTCACCTCGAGCAAGGTCGCTCTCGGCGGCGCGCTCTCCGGGCTCTGGCTGGGCATCTTCATCGGCATCCTCTTCACGATCTTCGACAGCAACAGCGGGTTCGCGACGGTCATCACCACCGCCCTGTTCGGCGTGGTGTTCGGCACCGTGTGGGCCCTGGTGGGGTACGCCGCCACCCGCGGCCAGCGCGATTTCTCCTCGGTCCGGGTCGTGGTCGCCACCCGCTACGAGGTCCTGGTCGAGCACAAGCTCCTGCAGAAGGCCCAGGAGCTCCTCGCCCAGCTCCCGGGCGGGCGCCCCAACCCCTTCGCCTGAGCGCCGAGGTGGGACTTCTCCGCGCCCGAGGTGGGACTTCTCCGGGCCCGAGGTGGGACTTCCCCTGGGGTCGCCCTGGGAGAACTCCCACTTCGGCGGCGGAGAACTCCCACTTCGGCTCAGGGGGCGACCACCTCGGCGGCCCGGAGCAGGTCCTTGCGCACGGTTTCGGGGGCCCACCGGCCGCTGACCGCAGCAGCAAGGGCGAACGGGCCGTGTCCGATCAACCGTCCTTCGGCGGTCAACCGGGTGCCGTGACGGATCTTCAGGAACCGCAGGGTCAGGAGCCCGTCGACCCCGCGCCACGTCCCGGTCTCGCTCAGGAGGCGGTACGGCGTGAGGTCGGTGATCTCCATCCACGGCTTGATGCCGACCTTGGTGACGTCGCGCCACTGCATGCCGCGGTGCGGCTCGCCCTCGTCGACGTCGGCGACGGCTCGCAGGCTGGTCTGCCACAAAGGCCGGTTGCGCGGGTCGGCGAGGAACCGGAAGAGCGCCGACGGCGGTTGGGGCAGCTCGAGGGTGACGGAGAACTCGGTCACCAGGGCTCACCGGTGAGCGTCTCGTAGGCCTCGAGGTACCGCGCCCGGGTGTGCTCCACGACCTCCCCGGGGAGAGGAGGCGGCGGCGCGCCGGACTCCCGGTCCCAGCCGGACGCGGCCGACAGCAACCAGTCCCGCACGATCTGCTTGTCGTACGACGGCTGGGCCCGGCCCGGCCGCCACTCGTCGGCGGGCCAGAAGCGGCTGGAGTCCGGGGTGAGCACCTCGTCCGCCAGCACGATCGTGCCGTCGGGGCGACGTCCGAGCTCGAGCTTGGTGTCGGCCAGGATGATCCCCCGGCCCCGGGCGATCTCCTCCGCGCGCGCGTAGACCGCCAGGGTAAGCTCACGCAGCACGGCCGCCGCGTCCGCGCCCACCGTGGCGACGACCGCGTCGTACGAGACGTTCTCGTCGTGCGCGCCCAGCTCCGCCTTGGCCGCCGGCGTGAAGATCGGCTCGGGCAGTCGGCTGCCGTCCTCGAGCCCCGCAGGCAGAGCGATGCCGCAGACCTCGCCGGTGGCGCGGTAGTCGAGCAGGCCGGAGCCGGTGAGGTACCCGCGCGCGACGCACTCGACCGGGTACATCGCGAGCCGTTCGCAGATGACCGCCCGGCCACGAACGGCCTCCGGTACGTCGGTCGAGAGCACGTGATGGGGCACCAGGTCGGCGAGCTGGCCGAACCACCACAGCGACATCCGGGTGAGGATCTCCCCTTTGTCCGGGATCGTCGTGTCGAGGATGAAGTCGAACGCCGAGATGCGGTCGCTGGCCACCATCAGCAGCCGGCCGTCCGGCAGCTCGTAGAGGTCGCGCACCTTCCCGGAGTGCGCGTGCGTCGCTCCCTCGATCACGGGAGCCGCGGGGGTCGACATGGGCCGAGGTTACCGACCGGGTCGGAGGACGCGAGAGATGCGGTCTCCTGCTCAGTACGTGATGTCGAACGCCGTCGCCCCGCTGGGCTGCGCCTCGGTGACGGCGACGTCGCGGACCGCGGCGTACGACGGGCCCCGGTGCAGCCACTCGACCATCGCGTCGACGGCCGGCCGGTCGCCCTCCACGTGAGCGGCGACCGAGCCGTCGGGCTCGTTGCGGACCCAGCCGCGGACACCGAGCCGCTCGGCCTCCCGTGCGGCGTACCACCGGAACGAGACGCCCTGGACCCGGCCGGTCACCTTCACCATCACCGCCTTCGTCACGACCTCACCGTAGGTCAGGCGCGAGGGCGGGCACGCAGCCCGGGCGGACCCCCGGACGTCATACGTTCGGTGAGCCATCACGGTGAGCCATCACGGCCGGAACGTATGACGTCCCCGACGATGGCAGCATGTGGAACGACCTCGTGCACCTCGGCGTCTCCGTGCCGGACAAGCTCATCAGGACCCTGGCGGTCTACCTCGCGCTCCTGGTCCTGCTCCGGATCGCCGGCAAGCGCGACCTCGCCCAGCTGAACTCCTTCGACCTGATCGTCGTGCTGCTGTTGTCGAACGTCGTGCAGAACGCGGTGATCGGCCCGGACAACTCCCTGCTCGGCGGGTTGCTCGGCGCGGGGTTCCTGGTGGCCGCGAACGCGGCGTTCGTCCACTGGGTGCGACCGTTGCCCGGCATCAGCGGGCTGCTCGAGGGCAGCGGGACGGTGCTGGCCCGGGCCGGACGGTGGTACCCGGAGGTGCTCCGTCGACAGGGTGTCCGGCAGTCCGACCTCGAGGCGCTGCTGCGCCGGCAGAACGCCTACAAGATCGACGACGTCGACCTGGTCAAGCTCGAGCCCGGCGGCACCGTGATCGTCGATCTTCGTCCCGAGCTGGAGTCGGCCACCAGGGCCGACGTCGAGCGGTTGGAGGCCAAGCTGGACCGG
>JAICSC010000336.1 GCA_025937085.1 Nocardioides sp. | reverse complement strand
GCCGCGCCGATCGTGGCGTCGTACGGCGCGACCGGGTTGGTCATCGCCACGCCGAGCAGCGGCATCAGCGCGGTCGACTTCGACAGGGTGCGTAATCGGGCCGGGTCGGGAGGGTCGCCGGGGTCGGTGAGCCCGAACCGCGCGGTGAGCTCGGCGCGGACCGCCTGGAGAGCTCCACGAAAGCGTGGCTGCTGCGCGCTCGGCAGGTGCTCGGCCACGAAGTGGGCGTAGGCCAGCATCAGGTACGCATGCAGCTCGGCGTCATCGATCTCGGGCTCGGGCAGCGACGCCGGGACCGACAGCTCCCGGCCCAGGCTCCCGAACAACGCGCGACCCACGGCGGCGGCGACGAGGGCGGAGCCCAGATAGTTCTCCATGGGATGCCGTACGCCGGGCAGCACGATGTCCAGCACCCACGGGTACCGGTGGGAGATCCCACGCAGCCCGGTGACCGGGTCGGCGCCACCCCACACGTTGAGCCACCAGGAAACCTGTGGCAACGGCTCGCGCAGCACCTCCAGCCGATCACTGTCCGTGCGCACGCCGAGGAGTCCCGCGGGTGAGCCGACCGTGATCACACCGGACACCTCGATCCCCGCCGGCAGCCGGGTCAGCAGGTCTGCGGCGATGACAGAGCCGAGGCTGTGGGCCAGCAGCACGATCTGTCCCGACTCCGGCAATGCGGCCAACACCCGATGCAGAGTGTTGGCACGCGTGGCCTCGTCCTCGAGATAGCGCCGGGCCTGCGGAATCACCTTCATCACCGCGGGGACGGTCTCGGCCGCCAGCGGCATCCGCCACCCGGCCGTATGCAACCCGAGCGCGCGCTCGAGTTCGGCCGTGGCCCGCTCCACCCGCCAACGCAACTCGTCGCGCTCGCTGCCCGAGACCCGAGGCGACGTCCGCGGTGGGAGGTCGTGGCGCTCGTCGCTGGGATAGCGCAACGTGTTGGGGTACTTCGGCGCACAACACTCGACACCGTCGAAGAGACCCGGATAGCCGACCTCGACCAGCGCCGCGCTCATCAGATCACGCCACGCATCATCGTGCTCGGCGCCGATGCCGTGGAGATAGACCAGCGTGGGTGTCATGAGACGCCCATCATGCGACAGACCGATGGCTCGCCGGTGGGGAGACCTGCGCCCAGTGGGTCCCGCGTGGCCGCTGCTCGACGGATCTCTTCCCCACCGCATCAGGAGTAGAGTCGAGGACAAGACTGCGATTGTCGGATCACCGGAGGCCGGTTTGGCCACCTGGGTGGCCAGCGAAGGCAGCAAACACGAGGCGGTGCGAGATGACCTCGCAACCCCACGCTCGACGATTCGCCATCCGCGCCACGTTCGACAAGAACGCGCCGTACGGCGCCTGGTGGCCCCGCAACCGCACCCTGGCCGACCAGTTCGATGACCTCTTCGCCGCCTGGCCACCTCAAGCGGGACGGATCGTGCGGGTGCTGTACTCCCCTCCCGACTGGGACGACCGGCCTCGCTCGGTCGCGGTGGCCGGACGCCGGGTGAAGACCGGGTCCTTTCCCCGCGACGACACCCGCCAGCTTCAGCTCACCCTCGGCGACGGCGTACGACGCACCATCACCGTGATCCCGCCGCAGACCCCCGCTCGAGCCGCGCACGACATCCTGACCGCGGTCGCAGCCGACGGTCGCGTCGACACCTCCGGCACGCAACAGGCCGTGTGGGACGACGAAGGCGGACACGGCGAGCGACCGATCTCGTCGGGCACGTCCGCTCACGCAGTGGCGTAGCCCGGCGTGTAGGAGCGATGCGGCGTCCCCGGGTCTGTCGACCCGGTCGGCAGACCCGGGGAACGTCGCGGATGTCCGACCTCCCGACGCCGACCCCTTCTCCGGCGACCAGCGGAATGGGGCGAACTCGATCACCAGAAGGGCAGGCCGCATGACTCAACTCGCCCCTTCTGTCGCCCGCGCGAGACCGATCGCAACGAGCACCGTCGGGTCACGCCCGCGGCTCGGAGCCGTGATCCGGCGGGTGGGCCTGGCCCTCCTGATCGCCTGTGTGATCCCCTTCGCGATCTTCTACACAACGGTCCTGGTGGCCGGGGTGTGGGTAGCGATCTTCGCCGCCCTCGGCTGGGCGTACGGCGCCATCGCCTGGCGCTGGCTGACCGGTCGCCGTCCCTCCGGCCTGCTGATCCTCACCGCGACGGTGATGACCGGCCGCACCGTGATCGCAATGGTCGCCGACAGCACCTTCCTCTACTTCCTGCAACCGGTCGTCACCGACGGCATGGTCGCGACAACCTTCCTGTTGTCGCTGGCCACCACACGCCCCCTGGTGGCGCGCCTCGCAGGTGACTTCTACCCGATGGACCACGAGCTGTCCCTGCGTCCAGCAATCCAGCGACTCTTCCGGCGCCTCACCGTGCTCTGGGCCGTGCTGAGCTTCGCCAAGGCAACGATCACGCTGTGGCTGCTGGAGACCCAGACCCTGCACACCTTCGTCCTGGTCAAAGGGATCACGGTCCTCACGCTCACCACCCTGACCATCGCTACGACCATCAGCGCCGCCGCAGCTGTGGGTCGCAAGGAAGGCCTGCTAGCTCCTGCCTGACCGACTCCTGGTCCAGCCCTCACGCACCAGGACCCTCGCGAGGGCGTACGTCCTGGGGGCATGAGCGAGCCAGGAAGTTCGCAGGAGCGGCGGCACCGGGGCCGGCTACCTGAGATGTGGCAGGGCCACACGGCTCTGCCCCGGTCCAAGCCCGTTCTGGGCATTGCTACGCGGTGGACGTCCGGTCAGATATGTGGTTCCGCGGCGTACTCCTCGTCGGTGACGTGGTCGAGCCACGTCACGACCTCGCCGTGAGCGTCGGCTTCCTGCATGGCGAGGTGTGCCATGAACCTGTCGGGGGTGGCTCCGTGCCAGTGCTCTTCGCCGGGTTCGATGTAGACGACGTCGCCGGGTCGGATCTCCTGGACTGCTCCGCCCCGGCGGGCGACCAGTCCGATGCCGTCGGTGATGTAGAGGGTCTGGCCTTTGGGGTGGTGGTGCCAGGCGGTGCGGGCACCGGGTGCGAACCGGACGTGTGCGCAGCCGATGGCCGACTGCTCGTCAGGGTTGCGGATGCCGTCGATGTGAACGGTGCCGGTGAACCACTCCTTCGGGCCGGCCGCGGTGTTGCCACCGCTCTTGGTGTACTTCATCGGGCCCCTTTCCTTCGCGTGGTCGCACCACGTGTGCTCACGAACTGGGGCTGCTGGTCGCAGCGGTGACGTCCTCGGCGCGGGCGGCCAGGGGTCCGAGGAGGCGGAGCCGTTCGGCTGAGGGCGAGCCGGGTTCGGCGGTGTAGACCATCAGAACGAGGCCGGGTTCGGCGGTGACGGCGAGCTCTTCGTAGGCGAGGACGAGTTCGCCGACGTCGGGGTGGTGGAACCTCTTGGTGCCGGTGCCGTGGGTGCGGACGTCATGGGATCCCCAGAGCTGTCGGAAGGTGTCGCTGCGGGTGGAGAGCTCGCCGACGAGGTCCTGGAGGTCCCGGTTGTGGGGATCTCGCCCGGCCTCGGCCCGCATGATCGCCACGCACATCCCCGCGAAGAGGTCCCAGTCGGGGTAGAAGTCACGGGCAGCCGGGTCCAGGAACTGGAACCGGGCCAGGTTGGGCGTCCGGCCGCCGTCGCCGATGATCGGCGCGTAGAACCCACGACCGAGCGCGTTGGTGGCCAGCAGGTCCTGTTGCGGGTTGCGGACGAACGCCACGGCGTCGGTGATCGCCTCCAGGGCCCAGCTCAGGCTG
>JAICSC010000112.1 GCA_025937085.1 Nocardioides sp. | reverse complement strand
TCCAGGCCCAGCCTCCAGGCTCAGCCCAGGAGCGCGGCGCGGACCTCGGCGGCAGCCTCGACGACGAGCGGGCCGAGCTCTGCGAACCGGGAGACCGGCACCCGGCCGACCGGGCCCCAGACGCTGAAGACACCCAGCGGCCGGTCGTCGAGGTTGAGGATCGGGGCCGACACCCCGTACAGCGCGGGCTCGAGCTCGCCCGCGCACTCGGCGTACCCGCGCTCGCGGATGAGAGCCAGCTCGTCCATGAGTACGTCGAGGGCGGTGATCGTGGTGTCGGTGAACCGGGGGAGCGGGTCGTCGAGCATCGCGCGCGCCTCGTCCGGCGGCAGCCAGGCGAGGAACGCCTTGCCGGTCGACGTGGCATGCAACGGCACCTCGCGGGCCACCCAGTTGATGGCCATCACCGCCGGCGGCGCGACCTCGCCGACATAGGTCACGCCGTGGTGACCGGCGACCGCCAGGTCGGCGGTCTCGCCGGTCACCTCCGAGACCCGCTCGAGGATGTGCCGGGTACGCCGGACCAGGCCGTCGTACCCGGCGGACGCCGACATCCGGATCATCGCCAAGCCGATCCGGTACCGGTTGGTGGTCGGATCGCGCTCGACCAGGCCACGTGCCTCGAGCGTGCCGAGGAGCCGCCAGGCCGTGGCGCGGTTGATCTCGCAGCGTGCGGCCAGGCTGGTCACCGTCTCGCCGCGCGGCGCTGTCGCCGCGACCACCTCGAGCAGCCGGAGGGCCCGGTCCACGGACTGCACCCGCGACGGGAGCCCCGTGTCCGGGCCAGCCTCGGCGACGTCTGGGTCGGTGGCCACGGGGGTCATCGTGGCATGGGTGCGCCGTTCCCGCAGTCGGGCCGCGTGGTCCGGCGTCCGGTCCGGCGATCGGTCCGGCGGTCGGTCGGGTGGTTGTTCACGTGGTTGGTCAGGTCGCTCGTGCCGGCGTCAGGACGGGGCGGCCGTCTCGGCGATGGCGGCCAGGCCCAGGTAGCTCAGGTCCCGGCACTGGCGGTCCCACCAGGCGTCGGCGTAGGGCCAGGCGGACGTCTTGACGACGACGGTACGGCGCGGGCGGTCGACGTACACGAACTGGCCGCGCATGCCGTCGGCCATGACCCGAGAGCCGTCCGACGTCGTGGGCCACCAGTGGTAGCCGAACCCGGCATGCGACGTGATCGTGCTGGGCAGTCGTCCGGGCCGGAGGAACGGGAGCGTGGGGCGGCTGCTGGCGTCCGCCCACGAGGATCCGACCACGGGGACGCCGTCCCACGTGCCGTCCACCTGCAGCCAGCCGATCCGCGCCCAGTCCCGGGCCGACACGGCCAGTGCGGCGGCGGCCATCGCCACCCCGCCCGCGTTCGCGGGTCCGTCCAGACCCACGATGGCCGGCCATTCGGCACCGATGGTCCGCCAGACCTCCGCCAGCGAGCCGGCGTAGGTCTGGCCCGTGGCGTTCTCGCGCACCCAGTCGAGCACCATCGAGTCGGGGCTGCAGTAGGCGTACCGGCTCCCCGGGACGTCGCCCGCCGGGATGTCGGCGAGCAGGTCGCGGATGCCGCCCCCGCCCTCCCGCCAGTGCCTGAACATCCGCGAGGCGAGGCTGTCCGGGTCGTGGTAGTCCTCGATCCAGCCCACTCCCGTCGTCATCGTGAGCAGCTGGCGAACGGTCACCCGGTCGTAGGCGCTGCCGTGCAGCTCCGGGACGTAGTCGCGGACGGTCGCGTCGAGGTCCGGCAGCTGCCCGCTGAGGACCGCGATCCCGGTGAGGTGGGCGAGAGCGGACTTCGTCGCCGAGTTGCCGAGCAGCCGGTCCTCCGCGGTGACTCCGTCGGCGTACCACTCGTGCACGAGGACACCGTCGACGACTACCACGCAGGTCGTGGCGGAGGTGACTCGGAGGAACTCGGCCAGGCCCATCTCGCGGCCGGCTCCGACGATGCGGACCTCCAGGGGGCGGCGGTCCACCGGCCATGGCCGAGGGGTCGGGGCCGGGACCTCGACGTGGTGGAAACCGTGCTGCGGCTCGCGAAACGTGTCCAGGTCCTCGGGTGCCTCGAAGGCCGGTTTGTTGCTCATGACGCACCCTTTTCCGCGCCGACCCCGGGTCATGCGAGATCGTTATCACCCCAGGCGATGATTTCTGCGTGTGACGCTTGACACGTGTGTGAACCGTGCATTCATCATACGAACACCCGGAACGCCCTGTCGCCGACGACGGTGGCAGCCATGTGGTGCGGCCGGGCGGGCGAGAGGGCCGCAGATGACCGGATCAGGTGAGAAGCGCTGGCACGTGACCGAACCGGAAGGCGGCCTCTGGACGCCCTCGCGGCGGGGGCTGGTCATGGGTGCCGGTGGCGTGGTGATGACGGCCGGTCTCACGGCGTGCGGCGGCGGCAGCGCGCCGGCTCCCTCGGGTGGTGATACCGGTGCCGCCGGCAGCCCGAAGAAGGGCGGCAACTTCCGGCTGGGTGTCACCGGTGGTGGCTCCAAGGACATGATGGACGGCCAGAACATCGTCACCAAGCCCGACCAGGCGCGCCTGGTCACGGCGTTCGAGACCCTGCTCGAGTTCGACGACAACTACCAGCTGCAGACGACGGGTCTGGCCGAGAGCGTCGAGGCCGACAACCCGAAGCAGTACACGATCAAGCTGCGCGACGGCATCACGTTCCAGAACGGCAAGCCGCTCACCGCCGACGACGTCATCTACTCGCTGCAGCGGATCGGGACCCAGAAGAACGGTCTGACCGGCTTCGCCGCCACGGCGACGATGGACATCAAGAACCTCAAGAAGCTGGACAACCTGACGGTCCGGCTGCCGCTGCTCAGCCCCGACTCCACCATCCCGCAGACGCTGGCCAGCTACACCTTCGGCATGGTCCCGAAGGGCTACGAGGCCTTCAAGGGCGACCCCTCCACCCAGATCGGCACCGGGGCCTACAAGCTCAAGAGCTTCACGCCGGGGCAGCAGAGCGTCAGCGAGCGCTACGACGGCTACTGGCGCGACGCCTACTTCGACCAGGTGACGATCACCGACTTCAGCGACTCGACCGCGCAGATCAACGCCCTCAAGGGCGGGCAGATCGATGCCATGACCGATCTCCCCGCCAACCAGGTGAACGCGGTCAAGTCCTCCGGTGTCGAGGCCCTGATCTCCCAGACCGGTGGCTGGATCCCGATCTGCATGGCGATCGACATGCCGCCGTTCGACGACCCGAAGGTCCGCCAGGCGATGCGCCTGATCATCGACCGCCAGCAGATCCTCGACCAGATCGGCTCGGGCCACGGGCAGATCGCCAACGACCTGTACTCGCCGTTCGACGCGGGCTACGACAAGGACCTACCGCAGCGCGAGCAGGACATCGAACAGGCCAAGTCGCTGCTGAAGTCGGCAGGCAAGGAGGGGCTCACGGTCGACCTGCACACCACCAACGGCGCCTCGGGCATGGTCGAGCTCGCCAGCGTCTTCGCCTCGCAGGCCAAGCAGGCCGGCGTGAACATCACGGTCAAGAACGACCCGAACTACTACGGCGACGCCTACCTCAAGCTGGCCTTCTCCGTGGACTTCTGGGGCACCCGCGGCTACCTCAACCAGGTGCAGCAGGGCTCGCTGCCCAGCTCGCCGTACAACGAGACCCACTGGCCGCCGAAGTCGGGCGAGGGGTCGAACTTCGGCGACCTCTACAAGCAGGCCCTGGCGGAGACCGACGACGCCAAGCGCGCCGACATCCAGCACGAGATGCAGAAGGCCGAGTACGACATCGGCGGCTACATCATCCCCTACTTCAACAGCCTCATCGACGGGCACTCCTCGAAGGTCGCGGGGCTCAAGCCGAGCAAGGGCACGCTGAACCTGGCGGGCTTCGGGCACGGCTTCCGGACCATCTGGTTCGCCTGAGGACGGGCGCCGCCGATGAAGTTTCTGCGCGGCGGTGGGATCGCCGGCTTCATCACTCGGAGAGTGCTGCTCGGCCTCCTCGTGATGTTCCTCGTCTCGGTCATCGTGTTCGTCTCGACCCAGCTGCTGGGCGATCCTGCCCGCGCGATCCTGGGCCGCGACGCAACACCCGACCGGCTCGCGGCCCTGCAGAAGCAGCTGAACCTCGACAGCTCCAAGGTGGGCCAGTACTTCCACTGGCTGGGCGGCATCCTGCACGGAGACCTCGGCACGTCGCTGGCGTCGTCCCAGCCGGTCACCCAGGTGCTTGGGGCGCGCATCGCGAACTCCGCGGTGCTCGTGGTGCTGGCCGCGATCTTCTCGGTGCCGGTGTCGATCGCGATCGGCTCGTACGCCGCACTGCGCCGTGAGAAGCTCTTCGACACCCTCAGCTCGAACCTGATGCTGGTGCTGGCGGCCCTGCCCGAGTTCGTGGTGGCGGTATTGCTGGTGATCCTGCTGTCGACCAACGTCCTCCACCTGCTGCCGGCCATCAGCCCGGTGCCACCCGGCACGCACGCCTGGGACTACCCGGACGAGCTGGTGATGCCGGTGGCGACGCTGGTGATCGCGGTGGCGCCGTACGTCTCCCGCATCATGCGGGCGTCGATGATCGAGGTGCTCGAGAGCGACTACGTGGAGATGGCGCGGCTCAAGGGCCTGCCGGAGCGCACCGTGCTGATCCGGCACGCCCTGCCCAACGCGATCGGCCCGGTCTTCCAGGTGATCGCCATCAACCTCGCCTACCTGGCCGGCGGGGTGGTCGTCATCGAGTCGGTGTTCAACTACCCCGGGATCGGGCTCGGGCTCGTCGACGCGGTGACCAACCACGACATCCCGGTCGTCCAGGCGCTGGCGATGCTGATCGCGGCGGTCTACGTCGTGCTGAACCTTCTCGCCGACGTCGCCACGATCCTCGTGACCCCCCGACTGAGGACACGTCTATGAGCCAGACAGAAACCGCGCCCGCCCTCGCCGAGGGCGTCGACACCCCCACCCCGGCGGTCGGCTCCTCCACGCTCCTGGTGCGTTCCCTGCGGCTGTGGCGCACCCGCATCGGCGCGCTCCTCACCCTGATCCTGGTGTTTGTCGCGTTCGTCGGCCCACTGCTGGCACCGCACGCATCCGACGAGTTCATCGCCAAGCCGTTCTCGTCCGGCTCGGCCAGCGGCACCGTGTTCGGCACCGACTACCTCGGGTACGACGTGCTCAGCCGGTTCCTGTACGGCGGCCGTGGCATCCTGCTCACCGCCCTGGTGTCGACGGTCATCGGTGTGGTCCTCGGGGTCGTGATCGGCCTCGTGGCCGCGTACGCCCGCAACGCGCTCGACGACGTCCTCATGCGCCTGATGGACGTGATCATGGCCTTCCCCCAGATCATGCTCGCCCTGGTCGCGGTCAGCCTGGTCGGTGCGAAGAACTCGGTGATCATCTTCGCCATCGCCCTGACCACGGCGCCACGTGTCGCCCGCGTCGCCCGCGGTGCAGCGCAACCCGTGGTCGAGCGCGACTTCATCGGGGCCACCGAGGCGATGGGCATGTCGCGGGCGCGGATCCTGTCGGGTGAGCTGCTGCCGAACATCCTCGGCCCGATGATGGTGGAGGCGACACTCCGCCTGACGTACTCGATCGCGGTGATCGCGGCCCTGGCCTTCCTGGGCCTTGCGGCCAATCCGGACGCGGCCAACTGGGGCATCATGATCCAGAAGAACCAGGTCGCGCTGGCCTACGAGCCGTGGGGGGCGTTGCTGCCGATCCTGGCCATCGCCCTGCTCACCATGGGCACCGGTCTGATCGGTGACGGCATCGCCCGCACCGCAGCCGGCATCGACCGGGAACGAGGTGAGGAGTGACCACCGACCAGCTGCCCGCCAGCGAGGCGGAGAGCACCGAGGGCCGGGCCGCGGTCACCGTCCGTGACCTCGTCATCGCGACCACGTCCGGGACCGAGGTGGTCCAGGGTGTCTCGTTCGAGATCGCGCCCGGCGAGGTCCTGGGCGTGGTGGGCGAGTCCGGGTCCGGGAAGACCACCGTCGGCCTCGCACTGCTCGGCCACGCGCGTCGTGGGCTCGCGATCACCGGCGGCACGATCCTGCTCGGTGACCAGGACATCCGGGCGATGAACGACGCCCAGCTGCGCCGTCTCCGGGGGTCGCTGGTGTCCTACGTGCCGCAGGACCCCGCATCGTCGCTCAACCCGGCCCTGCGCATCGGCATCCAGCTCCGCGAGGTGCTGGAGGCCCACGGCCAGACCGACGCCAAGACGAACGCTGCGCGCATCGCGGAGATGATGCGTGAGGTCGCGCTGCCCGACGACCCGGCCTACCTCAAGCGCTATCCCCACCAGCTCTCCGGAGGCCAGCAGCAGCGTGTCGGCCTGGCGATGGCGTTCGCGAACCGCCCGCGCCTGATCGTCCTCGACGAGCCCACCACCGGACTGGACGTGACGACCCAGTCGACGGTCCTCGCGACCGTGCGCGAGCTCGCCCAGATCCACGACGTCGCCGCCCTCTACGTCACGCACGACCTCGCGGTCGTGGCCGCCGTCGCGACCCGCGTCGCGGTGATGTACGCCGGGCGCATCGTCGAGCTGGGTCCGGCCGACAAGCTCTTCGAGTCCTCGGGCCACCCCTACACGCGACGCCTGGTGGGCGCTATCCCGCGCCTGGCCGGAGGTCGCAGCCTGGTCGGCATCCCCGGTCACGCACCGTCGCCGGGCAAGCGCCCCCAGGGCTGCGCCTTCGCCCCGCGTTGCCGGCTGCGCATCGACGAGTGCGAGGCCGAGGTCCCCCCGATGCTGGAGATCGCGTCCGACCACGCGTCGCGCTGCATCAGGGCGCTCGAGGTCGTCGACTTCAAGCAGGACGAGTACGGCGACCCGGTCGACCTCCCCGAGCCCGACACCGACAAGCCGGTCCTCACCCTCGACAACGTCGTGGGCTACTACGGCTCGACCGAGGTGCTGCACTCCATCAACCTGACGCTCGAACAGGGCGAGATCCTGGCTGTCGTGGGCGAGTCCGGGTCGGGGAAGACCACGACCGCGCGTTCCATCGCCGGGCTCCACCACAGCTGGACGGGCTCGATCAGGCTCGGCGAGACCGAGCTGGCGCCCGCGGCCCGGGCCCGCAGCACCGACGTACGCCGGCAGATCCAGTACATCTTCCAGAACCCCTACGGCTCGCTGAACCCGCGCAAGACGATCGGCGAGTCCGTCGGCCAACCGCTCGGCATCTTCAAGATCGCGTCGGGGAAGAAGGCCGATGCGATGGTCGGCGAGATGCTGGAGCAGGTCTCGCTCTCCGCCAGCTACGCGCGGCGCTACCCCGACCAGTGCTCCGGTGGAGAGCGGCAGCGCGTCGCGATCGCCCGCGCCCTGATCTCCAAGCCGTCGGTGCTGATCTGCGACGAGATCACCTCGGCGCTCGACGTGAGCGTGCAGGCGGCGATCGTCGAGCTGCTGGGTGAGCTCCAGCGCGAGCTGGGCCTGTCGATGGTGTTCGTGACCCACAACCTGCCGCTGGTGCGGTCGATCGCCCAGAAGGTCGCCGTCCTGGCTGACGGCAGCATCGTCGAGTACGGCGACACCGCCGAGATCCTGGCCAACCCGCAGCAGGAGTACACCCGACACCTGATCTCAGACACCCCCTCACTCGAGACCGCGACCGCCGAGATCACGGCCGCCGTCGCACCACCCACAGATGGAGCCCACCAGGCGTGACCTCCGCCGACCGTCCCGACATCCTCATCGTGATGGCGGACCAGCTGACGACTGCCGCCATGCCCTTCCACGGCAACCGGGTCACCCGGGCCCCGGCCATGGCGTCGCTCGCCGAGAACGGCGTCGTCTTCGACAACGCCTACACGGCCAGCCCGCTGTGCACGCCGGCGCGAGCGGCCCTGATGACCGGCCTGCTGCCGTCGAACAACCACTGTTATGACAACGCTGCGGGTTTCTCACCGGAGATCCCGACCTTCGCCCATCATCTGCGCAACGAGGGTTACCGCACCGTGCTCTCGGGAAAGATGCACTTCTGCGGGCCCGACCAGCTGCACGGCTTCGAGGAGCGGCTGACCACCGACATCTACCCCGCCGACTACAACTGGACCCCGGACTGGGACACCACCGAACGGCCGCACTGGTACCACGACATGTCCTCGGTGACCGACGCCGGCGTCACGGTGCGCACCAACCAGCTCGACTTCGACGACGAGGTGGCCTTCGCCGCCGAGCGCGGTCTCTTCGAGCACATCCGCTCCGAGGACGAGCGACCGTTCTGCTTCGTCGTCTCGTTCACCCATCCGCACGATCCCTACGCGATCCCGCAGGAGTACTGGGACCGCTACGACGCGGCCGAGATCCCCATGCCGGCGTACGGCTACGACGTGGGTCTCACGCATCCGCACGACGAGCGGCTCCGCGCCGTCTGCGCGATGGAGGACGTCGAGCTCACCGACGACATGGTCCGCGACGCCCGCCACGCCTATCTCGGTGCGGTCTCCTACGTCGACGACCACCTCGCGCGGCTGCTGGAGATCCTGCGCGTGACCGGTCGTCTGGAGAACACGGTCGTGATCCTGACCAGCGACCACGGCGACATGCAGGGCGAACGCGGGCTCTGGTACAAGATGAGCTTCTACGAGGGCTCGGCCCGGGTCCCCCTGGTGGTGTCCGCGCCGGGGCGCTTCGGCCCGGCGCGGGTCTCGTCCCCGGTCTCGACCATGGACCTGCTGCCCACGCTGGTCGGCATCGCCGGCGGTGACGACGCCGCGGCCGAGGAACATCTCGACGCCGAGAGCCTGCTACCGCTGCTGCGCGGTGACCACGACGACCGCGAGGTCGTCGCGGCCCAGTACCTCGCCGAGGGCGCGATCGCACCGATCGTGATGTATCGCCGCGGCTCCTGGAAGCTGATCCACTCCCCGGCCGACCCCGACCAGCTGTTCGACCTCTCCTCGGACCCGCTCGAGCGTGACAACCGGGCCGACGACCCGGACGCGGCACACGTGCTCGCCGAGCTCCGGGCCGAGGTCGCGAAGCGATGGGACCTCGAGCGGATCGACGCCGAGGTGCACGAGAGCCAGCGCCGGCGTCGGGTCGTCGGAGACGCGCTCACCCGTGGGCGAGAGCACGTCTGGGACTACGCCCCGCCGTACGACGCCGGACACCGCTACATCCGCAACCACACCGACCTCGGCGACCTCGAGGCGATGGCCCGCTACCCGTCGGTGCGAGCGCGACAGCAGCCGGAGCCCGAGCCCTGAGCTGAGCCACCTCTGGTGCGCTGCCCCCATCGCCCGCGACCCGTGGGCGGGAGCGCCGTACGCCGGCTTCTGCTGGTGAGGCCGTCTGGCGGTGGGGCCGCGGCGCGAGGGGTGATGGCTAGTGTGGCGGCGTGGATTGCGACGACTACCAGCGCGCCGCTTTGCGCACGGCGCGTGCCAAGGACGCACCGGACGAGTTCATGCACCTGGTGCTGGGTCTGGTCGGTGAGGCGGGCGAGATCGCCGAGAAGGTCAAGAAGCTCGTGCGCGACAAGAACAGCGACCTCGCCCAGCTGGATCGTGACGACATGGCCGCCGAGCTCGGCGACGTGCTCTGGTACACGGCGGTCCTGGCAGACTTCCTGGGCCTGCCCATGAACGTTGTCGCACAACGCAATGTCGACAAGCTTGCCGACCGGCAGCGCCGCGCCGTCCTCGGTGGCTCCGGCGACAACCGCTGAGTCTGGATCCACCGATTTGCGGCGTCGCGAGCGTCACCAGATGGGTGTGCTGGCAAGGCGCGGGCGCGAGCGTCGTACTGGTTGTCCGTTGCGCGTCCCCAACGCGGCCAGCGCGCACAGATGGTGGCGCGCAGCAGGTGGAAAACTGTGGATCCAGGCTGAGCCTGAATCCAGGTTG
>JAICSC010000230.1 GCA_025937085.1 Nocardioides sp. | reverse complement strand
CCTGCTCTGCGGACACCACCACCGCGTCATCCACGACACCCCCTGGCAAGTCCGCCTCAACCCCCACGACCGAAAACCCGAATTCCTACCCCCACCCAAACCCGGCATCGAAAGACACTGGATCCGATATCGACCACGACGCGAATAGCGTTCGCAATACGGTCGAGTCAGTCGAGACAGAATTCGTTCCCCTCGGGGTCCTGCATGACGATGTATCCGCTGCTCATCGGTGGCTCGGGCTCGAAGCGGCGCAGGCGCGTGGCGCCGACGGCCATGAGTCGTTCGCACTCCGCTTCGAGTGCCGCCATCCGGTCGTCGCCCTCGAGCCCCGGCGCGGCGCGGACGTCGAGGTGCAGCCGGTTCTTGGCGACCTTGCCCTCGGGCACCTTCTGGAACCACAAGCGGGGCCCCTTCCCATCGGGATCGACCGAGGCGGAGGCGTTGTTGCGGTCCTCCTCCGGAACCCCGAAGTGATCGAGCGCCTCGTCCCAGGTCGCGAAGCCGGGCGGAGGGGAGTCGTAGCGGTAGCCGAGTGCTTCGTTCCAGAAGCCGGCGAGGGCGTTGGGGTCGGCGCAGTCGAAGGTGATCTGGACGGTGCGGCTCATGACAGGTCCTTCCGGTGGAGGTAAAGGTCGCGGAGCAGACAGATCTCGGCTCCGTGGTGGATCAGCTCGCGGTTGATGTGCAGGACCAGGTCGGCGTACGGCGACTCCGCCCACGGTCCTTCCGCCGGGCCGACGGGTCGCGCGAGGCGCTCCTCGCCGAGGCTCTCCACCCCGGCCGACCACGCGTCGTACGCCGTGTCGAGCTGCGCAAGCGCCTCGTCGGCCGTGCCGGCGTACTCCCAGGTCTCCCAATGCGCGGTCGGACCCTCGAAGTGGTTCATGGTCCGCATCGCCAGGCACTCCACCGTGATGTGGGCGATCCGCCAGGCGATGGTGGTGACGGGCGCCGGGTGGGGATCGCCGGGAGCATCGTCCCGCTGGAATGCTCCGACGCCGATGGGAGAGGGGGACGTGCACGTGCCGCGGGGGCGGATGCTCCAGGCGCCGAGTACCGGCTCCCAGAGGTACTCGTCGTCGGTGAGTCCCACGACGCGCGAGCGGAGGTTGTGCTGGAAGTGGAAGTCGAGCTGGTCGCGAAGCGTGGTGTTCCAGCCACGCTCGAGGGTGACGTTCATGCCACCCCTCCCTCGGCCGACTCGGGGCCGGACGCGCCGGGCGCCGCGTCGGTCGTCGGCACCACCGGCCGCTGCATGATGCCGAGTGCGTTGCAGAACGGGTCGATCACCACCGCGCCACGGTAGCCACCGCCGAGGTCGCGGAGGTCCTCGTGCACGGTCGCGCCCCGGCCGAGCAGGTCCGTCAGGGCCGCGTCGACATCGTCGACCTGCCAGTAGGTGACGGACCCGCCCTGCTCATGCTGGGGGGCGTACTTCAGGTCGAGGATGCCGAGCTCGTGGTCGTGCGGCCCGACCCGCCACTCGACGTACTGCTCGCGTTCGAAGTACGGCGCGGCGCCGAGCAGGGCGGCGTACCAGTCCCGCGCGGCCGGCAGGTCCGCCGCGTGCAGGCGGACGGTCGAGACACCGGAGGTGAACGGCGGTTCCACCGGCCGCCAGGCCGGCAGCCACGGCAGATCGGGGAGTCCCTCGCGCGCGGCGACCAGGGAGTACATCGTGGCGCCGTCGACCGTCTCGCGGACGATGTCGCCGTGTCCGGCGTGCCGGGTGAGCTCCTCCATCAGGTGCCACCACACCCACCGGACGTTCCACGCCTCGACGTCCTTCGGGAACCACGGCGCGTCCGGCACCGGTACGGCGGTGTCGAGGTCGATCCGGCGTACGGCGTCGAGGACCGCCGCGCTCACCTCGTCGTACGCCGCCAGCAGGTCCTCGAGCTGGTCGCTTTCGCGGAACGTGAAGCCCTCGAGGTAGTCGCCGACCTCATCGGACCGATCGGTCGCCGTCGGCAGCCCGGGTGCTGCTTCGGCACTGGCCAGCCACCCGCGCTGGACCTCGGTGACGTGCTTGACCAGACCGCCCACGGAGAGCGACGAGGCGCTCGGCGCGAGTGCGGCCTGACGAGGGGTGAGGCCGTGAAGCAGGGCGCGGAACGCGTCCTGCGCCTGGGCGAGGAAGGCGTGGATCGCGTCGGTCTCGTTCGCGACGGGCGGGACGTGGAGGGCCATCGGGGTTCTCTCCTCAGCTCGGTGGTGCGATCGGTGGGTTCGATCTGTTGCCTCCAGCCTCGCGGATAAACAGGACAGGGACTGTCCGCTACTGCTGGCAGACTCGCGCCATGGCCGAGACCACCGAGCGCGTGCTCCACCTGCTGGGGCTGCTGCAGCAGCGTCCGGTCTGGACCGGGCCAGAGCTCGCCGAGCGGCTCGGCGTCACCACGCGCAGCATCCGCCGCGACGTCGAGCGGCTGCGGGCGCTGGGCTACCCGGTGCAGGCGACCCAAGGCGTCGGTGGCGGCTACCAGCTCGGGCGCGGACGCGGGCTCCCGCCGCTGCTGCTCGACGACGCCGAGGCGGTCGCGGTCGCGGTGTCGCTGCGGATGGCCGCCGGCGGCACCGTCTCCGGGGCGAGCGAGGCGGCGCTGCGCACCCTCGCCAAGCTCGACCAGGTCATGCCGCCGAGACTGCGCAGCGAGGTGCGCGCGATCCACGAGGCGACCCAGACCCTCGACTCGGGCCAGGCGACGATCGACGGCGAGGCTCTGCTGCGGCTGGCCTGTGCGGTCCGCGACACCGTGCGGGTGCGCTTCGACTACGAGTCACGTGACCAGACCCCCAGTGCCCGCACCGTCGAGCCGGCCGGGCTGGTGGCGACCGGGCGACGTTGGTACCTCATGGCCTACGACCTCGACCGCGACGACTGGCGCACCTTCCGGCTCGACCGGATGAGCCGCGTGACACCGACGACCTGGCGGTTCCGCGAGCGGGAGCACGAGGACCCCGCGGCGTACGTCCAGCGGGCCGTGGCCAGCGCGGCGTACCGGTTCCAGGCGCGGGTCGTCGTCCACGCATCCCGGGCCGAGGTCGCCGAGCGCACCAGCGTCCGATCGGTCGTGCTGTCCGCGATCGACGACGAGACGACGCTCCTCGAGGCGGGGGCGGAGACCTTGTACGGCCTTGCGTTCCACCTGTCGTTCCTCGGTTGGGAGTTCGACGTGGAGGAGCCTGTCGAGCTGAGGACCGCACTCGCCGAGATGGGCGGCCGGGCGCTTCGAGCCGCGGGAGTCTCCTGACTGCCCCGTAGGCTCGGTCCATGGGTGGCGTGATCCTTCTGGTCCTGGTGCTGCTGGCGGTGGTGGCCTTCGTCGTCGTACGCCGGCGCAACCGGCAGGCGGCGGCCGAACGGGCCGCGGCCGAGCTCGAGCCGGTGAAGAAGCTCGCCTTCGAGGACGTCACGGCCCTCGGCGTGGAGCTGCAGGACCTCGACCTCGAGCTGGCCGGCAGACCCCTCGACACCGGCGCCAACGCGGACTACCAGCGCGCGCTCGACTCGTACGAGGCCGCCAAGACCTCGGCGAACGCGATCAGCCGGCCCGAGCAGGTGCAGGACGTCACGAAGATCCTCGACGACGGCCGCTACGCCATGGCGTGCGTGAAGGCCCGGGTCGCCGGCGAACCGCTGCCACAGCGCCGCCCGCCGTGCTTCTTCGACCCGCGCCACGGACTGTCGGTCGACGACGTGCCGTTCGTCCCGGTCGGCGGCGCGGAGCGTCAGGTGCCCGCGTGTGCGCTCGACGCCGAGCGGGTGCGGGCCGGCGCCGAGCCGGACATCCGGCAGGTCATGGTCGGCACCCGGCGTGTGCCCTACTGGCAGGGCGGTCGCGCCTACCAGCCGTACGCCGCGGGCTACTTCGGCGGCTTCGGTCCGCTCGACTGGCTGTTCATGGGCTTCGCGTTCAACATGATGGGAGACGGGTTGGGCGACCTGGCTGCGGGTGTGGGCGAGGGTGTCGGCGATGTCTTCGACGGCATCGGAGACCTGGCGTCCGGGATCGGTGACGGCATCGGCGACATGTTCGACGGCTTCGACCTCTGATCCAGGCTGACGTCGCGGCTGGCAGCCGTGGGTGCCCGCGGTCTCTGGGAGACTGCACCGGTGACCGAGCCGAGCCTGCACACGACGGCGATCGGCGACCGGGGATCCCTGGTGCTGTTCGCCCACGGTCTGTTCGGCCAGGGGCGCAACTGGACCCAGGTTGGCAAGGCCCTGGCCGGTGCCACTGGGGCCACCGGGACACGGTCGACCCGCGTTGATCCGCATCGGGTGCTCCTCGTCGACCTGCCCCACCACGGCCGTTCGGGCTGGGAGGACAGCTTCGACTACCTACGGGTCGCCGACCAGGTCGCCGGCCTCCTGGACGCTGCCGACCCTGCGGCCCTGGTCGGCCACTCGCTCGGAGGCAAGGTCGCGATGGTGCTGGCCCTACGGCATCCCGAGCTCGTCGAGCGACTCTGTGCGGTGGACGTGTCCCCGGTGGCGTACGACCACCTGTCGCAGTTCGAGGGGTACGTCGCCGCGATGCGGGGCCTCGACCTGGACTCGTTGTCGCGGCGCGGCGACGCGGACGAGGCCATGGCACAAAGCGTGCCCGACGCGACGGTGCGCGGCTTCCTGCTCCAGAACCTCCGCCGGGACGGCGAGAGCTGGCGCTGGCAGGTCAACCTCGACGTGCTCGGCGCCGCACTCCCGGTGATCGGCGGCTGGCCGGAGCAGCAGCTCGCAGGCACCCCGCCGTACCCCGGCCCCGTGCTGTGGGTCGCCGGGGCCCGTTCCGACTACATCACGCCGGCGTACGCCGAGGCCATGGATCGCTGGTTCCCCGGCAACCGGCGGGTGACGGTCAAGGACGCCGGCCACTGGGTCCACTCCGAGCAGCCCGGGGTGTTCCTCGAGGTGCTGCGACGGTTCCTCGACGAGACCGGGTCCGACTCCACGTGACCCTGGCGGTCTGCCTGCTGCTGGACGAGCGCGCCGACGCCGCCGTACGTGGACTCTGGCGTCGGCTGGAGGACTCCGGCGTACCGACCCTGCTGACTCACACGCACGGACACCACGTGCCGCACCTGACGTGGGCCGCGCTGCGCAGCTACGACCTCGGCGCCGTACAGAAGGCGCTCGGCGCCCTCCCGGCGCAACCACCGCTGGCACTGCACCTCGACGCGTTCGGGACGTTCCGGCGCAGCCGGTGCTGGCTGGCCCCGGCGGTGACCGCCTCCCTGGTCGAGCGTCAGGCCGCCGTGGTCTCGGCGGTCGCCGGGACGGGCGCGGACCTGCACCGGCACTACGCGCCCGGCTCCTGGGTGCCGCACCTGACGCTGGCGCCGCGGCTGCATCTCACGGACCTGGCGACCGTTGCCGCGCTCGTGTACGACGTGCTCCCGATCGCCGCGGCAGGGACCTCGACGGTGCTGATCGACACCTCCACCGGAGCGCGCCACCCGTTGCCGCACCCGATCTGACCGGTCCGCGTCGGTTGTGCCCTCGAGACACGTCGCGGCAGGGTCGCGGTGCGGTCAGGCAGGTGCCACCGTTCTCCGCATCACCGTGTTCTTCTGACCCTTGGGCCGGACCAGCTCGAAGCCCTCGCGCTCGAACAGGCTGCGAGTGCCGTTGTAGAGCACGGACTGCTTCTTGCCCTGGGTGTCGTGCGGATAACCCTCGACGACGCCGCCGCCGGCCTCGGCGATCAGGTCGACCGCTCCGTGCAGGGCGATCGCGGACACACCGCTGCGGCGGTATCCCTTGCCGACGAAGATGCAGGTGATCCGGTAGTCGGGCCGGAGGTCGGCCTCCTCGTCGTACTGCTTGCGGTGGTAGATGTTCGGCAGCTCCGCGCAGCTGCCGAACTCGGCCCACGCCACGGCGACGTCGCCGTCGAAGACCAGCGCGGCATGGGCCTTGCCCTCGCGGACCAGGCGCTCCTTGAGCTCGCGGTTGCTCTCGGCCTCGAAGGTCTTCTCGGAGTGCATGGTGTG
>JAICSC010000031.1 GCA_025937085.1 Nocardioides sp. | reverse complement strand
GCCGCGACTGGTGTCGGGTGACGGACCGTTCGGCCCCCCCGTCGGCATCGGCCCCTTCGGCCCGTTTGACATCGCCTACCTCGACCCGCCGTACAACACGGGCAACCCGTTCGTGTACGGCGACAAGGTGGACGGCCGGCGCGCCGACCGGCATCAGACCTGGCTCGCGGCGATGCGGCCGCGGCTGGAGGTCGTGCGCGAGGGGATGAGCGAGCAAGGGGCCGTCTTCGTCAGCATCGACGACAACGAGGTGGCCCGGCTCCGGCTGCTGATGGACGAGATCTTCGGTGAGGACGGCTTCGTCGCCCAGATCGTGGTCAACCTCAACCCGAAGGGTCGGCAGCTCGGCCGCGGCTTCGCGACGTCGCACGAGTACCTCCTGGTCTACGCACGCTCGATGCCCGACTGTGCCCTCGACGCGTCGAGCGCGTCCCTGGTCGACCCGCGCGACTTCCCCCTGACCGCCGACGACGGACGGCGGTTCCGGCGGCTGCCGCTGCGCAACACCAACAAGAAGTTCAACCCGGTCACCGCGCCGACCATGCACTTCGCGGTCTACGGCGACCCGGAGACCGGGCGGGTCTCCAGCGCGCCGTTCACCGGCGCCCTGGAGATCAAACCGGTGTTCGGGGACGGCGCGCCGGCGGTCTGGCGGTGGTCGGCGGCGAAGATCGACGCCCAGCCCGACGACCTGGTCTGCCGCTGGGTGGGCTCGGGGGAGCGGCGCCGGGCGGACGTGTTCCAGCGCGACTGGCTGCACGAGGGGCGGCGCAAGAAGCTGCGGACGATCTGGCTGGCCGAGGAGATCGGCTCGACCGACAGTGCCGTGATGGAGCTCAAGGCGCTGGTGGGCCATCTCTTCGAGTCGCCCAAGCCGACCGGACTGTTGAGACGGATCCTCGAGACGATGCCCGACGACGCGCGCGTGCTGGACCCGTACGCCGGCAGCGGGACCACCGGCCACGCGGTCGCGCTCCAGAACGCGGCCGACGGGGGGCGGCGTACCTGTGTGTCGGTCAACTCGCCCGAGCGGGTGCGCGCCGGCTCGAACGCCGAGCTCGCCGGCTTCGAGCGGGTCTCCGACGTGACCCGGGCCCGGCTGAAGACTGTGGCGGACGTCGTCGGCGGAGGCTTCGAGGAGCTCACCCTCGATTCTTGACTCGTTCAAGAAAGGGGGCTTGGATCGAACCGTGCCCACCACCGACTTCGAGCAGCTGCTGCGCGACGCGGGACTGCGCGTGACCCGCCCGCGGCTGGCCGTCCTCGACGCCTTGGTGGAGCTCGCGCACGCGGACACCGAGTCGGTGATCACCGCCGTACGCCGCGACCTCCCGGAGGTCTCGCACCAGGCGGTCTACGACTCGTTACGGGCCCTGACCGCGGCCGGACTCGCCCGTCGGATCCAGCCGAGCGGCTCGGTGGCCCGCTACGAGGTCCGGGTCGGCGACAACCATCACCATCTGGTCTGCCGCTCGTGCGGTGCGATCACCGACGTCGACTGCGCGGTCGGCCAGGTCCCGTGCCTGACCGCCTCCGACGACCACGGCTACGTCATCGACGAGGCCGAGGTCATCTACTGGGGACTGTGCGCCGACTGCTCGGCGGCGGCGCGCACCGCGGACGCCTCACCACTGACCACGACGTATCTACGAGACAGGAGAAACCGACGTGTCTGAGCACGGCAGCGAGAGCGAGAACCCGGCCATCTCGGCCCCGAGCGTCAAGGAGACCCGGCCGAGGACCAACCAGGACTGGTGGCCCAACCAGCTGAACCTGCAGGTGCTCCACCAGCACTCGTCGCGGTCCAACCCGATGGGTGACGACTACGACTATGCCGAGGAGTTCAAGACCCTCGACCTCGAGGCACTCAAGCGGGACCTCATCGACGTGATGACGACCTCGCAGGACTGGTGGCCGGCCGACCACGGCAACTACGGCCCGCTCTTCGTCCGGATGAGCTGGCACTCCGCCGGCACCTACCGGATCGCCGACGGCCGTGGTGGTGGCGGCCAGGGAGCCCAGCGGTTCGCGCCGCTCAACAGCTGGCCGGACAACGCCGGGCTCGACAAGGCGAGGCGTCTGCTGTGGCCGGTCAAGCAGAAGTACGGCAAGAAGATCTCGTGGGCCGACCTCATCGTCTTCGCCGGCAACTGCGCACTGGAGTCGATGGGGTTCAAGACCTTCGGCTTCGGCTTCGGCCGGGAGGACATCTGGGAGCCGGAGGAGATCTTCTGGGGGGCCGAGGACACCTGGCTCGGTGACGAGCGCTACACCGGCGACCGCGAGCTCACCGGGCCGTTCGGCGCCGTACAGATGGGCCTGATCTACGTCAACCCCGAGGGCCCCAACGGCAAGCCCGACCCGATCGCCGCGGCACGTGACATCCGCGAGACGTTCCGCCGGATGGCGATGAACGACGAGGAGACGTTCGCGCTGATCGCCGGTGGTCACACGTTCGGCAAGACCCATGGGGCCGCGCCGGCCGACGACTACGTCGGGCCGGAGCCCGAGGGGGCTCCGCTGGAGGAACAGGGCCTGGGCTGGAAGAGCACCTTCGGCTCCGGCCGCGGTGCCGACGCGATCGTCAGCGGCCTGGAGGTGACCTGGACCCCGACACCGACCCAGTGGGACAACTCCTTCCTGGAGACGCTGTTCGGCTACGAGTGGGAGCTGGTCAAGAGCCCGGCCGGTGCCTGGCAGTGGCAGGCGAAGGACGGGGCCGGTGCGGGCACCTTCCCGGCTCCCGACGAGGGCGGCGCCAAGCGGCCGCCGACGATGCTCACCACGGACATCTCGCTGCGGGTGGATCCCGTCTACGAGAAGATCGCGCGACGGTTCCTGGAGCACCCCGACGAGTTCGCCGAGGCGTTCGCCAAGGCCTGGTACAAGCTGCTGCACCGCGACATGGGTCCGGTCTCACGCTTCCTCGGCCCCTGGGTACCCGAGCCCCAGCTGTGGCAGGACCCGGTCCCGGCCGTCGACCACGACCTGGTCGGTGACGGCGACATCGCCGCACTCAAGGCCGAGCTCCTCGAGTCGGGCCTGTCGCTCCCGCAGCTGGTCGGCAGCGCGTGGGCGGCGGCGGCCAGCTTCCGCGGCACCGACAAGCGCGGTGGCGCGAACGGCGCCCGGATCCGACTGGCCCCGCAGAAGGACTGGGAGGTCAACGACCCCGCCGAGCTGGCACGGGTCCTGCCGGTCCTCGAGCGGGTGCAGCAGGAGTTCAACGACGCGCAGACCGGTGGCACGAAGGTGTCGCTGGCCGACGTGATCGTCCTCGGTGGCTGCGCGGCGGTCGAGCAGGCCGCCCGCAACGCCGGGCACGAGGTCACGGTGCCGTTCCACCCCGGCCGCACCGACGCCGTACAGGAGGAGACGGACGTCGAGGCTTTCGAGGTGCTCGAGCCGCGGGCCGACGGCTTCCGTAACTACGTGCGCGACGGTGAGAAGCTGCCGCCCGAGACGCTCCTGCTCGACCGGGCCAACCTGCTGTCCCTCACCGCCGCGGACATGACGGCGCTCGTCGGCGGCATGCGGGCCCTGGGCGCGAACCTCGGCGCGACCTCGCACGGCGTGTTCACCGACCGGCCGGGGTCGCTGACCAACGACTTCTTCGTCAACCTGCTCGACATGGGCACCGAGTGGAAGGCGTCGGAGTCGGAGGAGAACGTCTACGAGGGCCGTGACCGGTCCTCCGGCGACCCCCGGTGGAGCGCGACCGCGGTCGACCTGGTCTTCGGTGCGAACTCCCAGCTCCGGGCGCTCGCCGAGGTCTACGCCGCGTCCGACGGGGAGGAGAAGCTGGTCCGCGACTTCGTCACCGCCTGGGTCAAGGTGATGGAGCTGGACCGGTTCGACCTGCGCTGACGAGGACCCCCGGGACGTCATACGGACCGAGCGCTATGGCTCACAGTTCGTATGACGTTGCCGGGCCTCAGACCCCGGCGGCCTTCTCCAGGGCGGTCAGCTCGGTGTCGAGGTGGACCAGCAGCCGCTGGAGGTGCGGGACGGTACGCCGGCAGCCGGTCAGGCCGAACGCCATCTGGTCGGCGTAGGAGTTGCAGGTGATGTTCAGGGCCATCCCGTCGATCGGGATGGACAGCGGGTACGTGCCGAGGAGCCGCATCCCGTTGAAGTAGTGGGTGGTCCGCGGGCCCGGCACGTTGCTGATGATCAGGTTGTACGGCGGCTTCACCACCCCACCCATCCGCAGCATCGGCCCGAGGATCGCCGGCGCCTGGCCGAGCGCGCTCATCGCCAGGATCTGCACCGGCGTCATCTCGGCCAGCGCCCGCTTGCCGTCGACCATCGACTCGTGGACGGCCTTGAGCCGGTCGGCGGGGTCGGGCAGGTCGGTGCCCAGCTTGACCATCACCGAGCCGAGCGCGTTCCCACCCTGCACGGAGGCGAGGTGCGACTCCTTGGCCCTCAGGCCGACCGGCACCATCGAGACCAGGGTGGTGTCGGGGAGGGCGTCCAGCTCGAGCAGGTAGGTCCGCATCGCCCCGCTGCACATCGCCAGCACCACGTCGTTCAACGTCGTGCCCGTCGTCCGGCTGATGCTCCGCAGCCGCTCGAGCGGCCAGTCCTGCGCCGCGAACCGCCGGGCCGCCGTGATCGGCTGGTTGAGGATGGTCCGTGGTGCGTAGAGCGCCAGCGCCGACGTCTCGTTGCGCAAAGACTTCCGCAGCGTCTTGATCAGGGCCCCGGGTAGCCCGGCCGCCTCGGCGCTGATGCCGAGCGCCGTACGCATGGCCTGGAGCGGTACGTCGGACAGTGCGTGCTCGGCCTGCTCCTGCGCCTCACGCACCTTCGCGGTCGTCGGCTTGTTCTCCCAGGGGGCCGGCAGGTTCGTGCGGTCGGGATCGGTGGTGAGGATGCTCTGCAGCAGGCGCATCGCCGAGACGCCGTCCACGAGCGCGTGGTGGAGCTTGGCGTACATCGCGACCCGTCCGTCGCGGAGGCCTTCGATCAGATGCCACTCCCACAGCGGCCGCTCGATCGCCAGCCGGGTCGAGTGCAGTCGCGAGCACAGCTCGAGCAGCTCGCGCACACGTCCGGGCTTGGGCAGCGCGCTGTGTCGCACGTGGTACTCGATGTCGAACTCGTCGTCCTCGCGCCAGACGTACTGCCCGCCGGTGCGCACCGACCGCACCGGGTGCTTGAGGAACAGCGGGGCGATGTCGTCGGCCTCCCGGAGCCGGGCGTAGAGGTCGTGCACGTAGTTGCGACCCGCACCCTCGGGCTTGCTGAACAGCTGCAACCCCCCGACGTGCATCGGCATCCGCCGGTTCTCGGCCAGGAGGAACGCGGCGGCCGTCGGATCGAGGGGTTGCACCATGCGCCCGATCCTTGTCCGTCCGTGCCCTGGGGGACAAGGCAGGTCGGTCGGACCTGGCACGATCAGGGCATGGCCGCGCGTCCCTTCGAGCTCGCCCTGGTGCGGGGCCGGACGTCGCTGGCGACCCGGGTCGACCGGTGGCGCGCCAAGTGGTGGCAGATCGCCCAGTGCGCGCTGGCGGCGGGCGTCGCCTGGTGGCTGGCGGCCGACGTGTTCGACCACACGATGCCCTTCTTCGCCCCGGTGGCGGCGGTGGTGTCGCTGGGTACGTCGTACGGCCAGCGCCTGCGGCGGGTCGCCGAGGTGACGGTCGGGGTCGCGCTCGGTGTCTTCGGCGCGGACCTGCTCGTCCACTTCCTCGGCACCGCGGGCTGGGTGATCGGGCTCGTGGTGGGGCTCGCGATGAGTGCCGCGCTGCTGCTCGACCGGGGTCAGGTCTTCGTGATCCAGGCGGCCGTCCAGTCGATCGTGATCACCGCCTTGAAGCCGGCGCCGGGGCAGGCCTTCACGCGGTGGACCGACGCCCTGATCGGCGGCGCGGTCGCACTGGTCGCGGCGACCGTCGTACCGGCCGCGCCGCTGCGCCGCCCGCGGGAGCAGGCCGCGAAGGTCGTCCGCAAGGTCCGCGACCTGCTCGAGGCGTCGAGCGACATCATGCTCGACGGCAACGTCGACCGCGCGATGGACCTGCTGGCGGAGGCCCGGGCCACCGACTCGATGGTCCGCGAGCTCCAGGACGCCGCGGACGAGGGCCTCGACGTGGTCGCGTCCTCGCCGTTCCGCATCCGCCACGGGCCGGGTCTGCGGAAGATGGCCGAGCTGGTCGAGCCGCTCGACCGAGCCCTGCGCAGCACCCGGGTGCTGGTGCGCAACTGCGCGGTCGCGGCGTACCGCCAGCAGCACATCCCGCGTTCCTACGCGATGCTCGCCTCCGAGCTGGCAGCGGCGGTCGAGGTCGTCGCCACCGAGCTCGATGCCGACCGGATGGCGGCAGCCGCGCAGCCGGCCCTGATCGCGGTGGGGACGGCGACCGGCGACGTCGAGCGCACCGGCGACCTCCCCGGCGAGGTGGTGCTGGCCCAGATCCGCTCGGTGATCGCCGACCTCCTGCTGCTGACCGGCATGGGCCCGATCGAGGCCACCGACGCGCTGCCCCCTGCGAGGCAGTGATGGTCGAGTGGGTCCTGCACGTCGACCTCGACCAGTTCATCGCGGCGGTGGAAATGCTGCGGCGCCCCGACCTCGCCGGGAAGCCGGTGGTCGTCGGCGGCCGCGGCGACCCGACGGAGCGCGGGGTGGTCGCCACCGCGTCGTACGCCGCCCGCGAGCACGGCGTCGGCTCCGGGATGCCGCTGCGCATCGCCGCCCGGAAGATCCCGGACGCGGTCTTCCTGCCCGTGGACAAGCCGGCGTACGACGCGGCGTCGGCGGTGGTCATGGAGACCCTGCGCTCGCTGGAGTGGGGCGGCGTACCGGTCGTCGTCGAGGTGCTCGGCTGGGACGAGGCGTTCCTCGCGCCCGGCGAGGGGCACGGCGACCTCGGCGACCCACGGGTCTTCGCACAGCACATCCGCGAGGCCGTGCACACCGCGACCGACCTGACCTGCGGCGTCGGTATCGGCGACAACAAGCTGCGCGCCAAGATCGCCACGGCCTTCGGCAAGCTGGGAGAGGGCGACGGGTCCGGGATCGGATACCTCACCGCCGCGGAGTGGTACGACGTGATGGGCGACCGGCCGACGACCGCCCTGTGGGGCATCGGCTCGAAGATCGGCAGACGCCTGTCTGCACTGGGGATCGAGACGGTGCGACAGCTCGCCGAGTCCGACACGCAGCTGCTCGCGGACGCGATCGGGCCGACGATGGGGCCGTGGTATCACCGACTCGGACGCGGCGCCGACACCAGCCCGGTCGACGCGACCCCGTGGACGCCGCGTGCGCACGGTCGCGAGGAGACCTACCAGACGGACCTCACCTGGGAGGTCGTCGCCGACGAGGTGCGGGCACTGACCGCGCGGGTCGTCGAGGACATCGACCGCGAAGGGCGGCCGGCCGCCCGGGTGGGGATCAAGGTGCGCTACCGGCCCTTCGTCACGGTCAGCCGGTCGCTGACCCTGCCCGCGCCCTCCAACGACGTCGGTGTTCTGGCGGACGCGGCGGTGTCGCTCCTCGATCGGGTCGAGCACGACCGGCCGGTGCGGCTCCTCGGCGTACGTCTGGAGATGGTCGAGCCGGACGGAGGCTACGAGCGGTGACACGCGACTGGCATGACCGGCACGCGGAGTACGCCGACCCCACCTCGTCGTTGTCGCGGCGGCTCGAGGAGGTGCGGATCCGGCTGGCCGGGCTGGTCGAGGCGGGCAGGGGCCGGGTCCGACCGTAACGCCGAAGTGGGAGTTCTCCGCCGTCGAAGTGTGCGTTCTCCCGCGCCCGGTTGCGGAGAGTCCCCACCTGGCCGTGGGAGAAGTCCCACCTCGGGCCGGGAGAAGCCCCACTTCGGGGCGGGAGAAGCCCCACTTCGGCTCACGTGCCTCCGATCAAGCCGTCGAGCACGCGCTGCCAGCGGCGATGGCTGCCGTCGTACGGCGGGTCCTCGTCGAGGATCGCCGCGTGCACCCGGTCGCGGCTGGCCTCGGCGAGCGCGATCACCTCTGGCGGGTAGCCGAGGTCCACCTGGTGCTCGGCGAACTCGTCCTCGTCGTCGACGACCACCCAGCCGTTCTGCATCCGGATCACGTCGAGGTCGAGGTCGACGGCGCGGACGACGGGCCCGTCCCAGACCGGCGGAGTGGTCATGTCGACGTACGCCCACGTGTCGCCTCCGGGCCCGTGGAACGTGGCCAGGAAGGCGCGTTCTACGTCGGGTCCTGGGGCGGGCACGAGCCCGACCTGGTCGTTGTCGAGAGCGACCTCCAGCCCCGGGCGGACCATCGGCGTGCCTGCCGGGATCCCGATCCAGTCGCCGTGCTCGTCGCTGCCCAGCCAGCTGGCGGGGATGTGCCAGTGCGGTCGACCGCCCCACTTCTCCATCTCGATGCGGACCGGATCTCCGAGCGCGAACCCCACGCCCTCATCCTGCCGTGTCAGCCTGCCGGGTCAGTGTCGACGAGGTCTGGTACGCCGGGCGACGGCGGCGACGAGGTCCTGGTAGTGGGAGCCGGTGAGCCGGGCGAGGTGGTGGATCACGTGGGCGTCGACACCCACCAGCAGCCGTGCCTTGCCGCCGAGGATCCCCTTCTCGACGATCACCCGGGCCGCCTCTTCAGGCTCCATCCTGGCCAGCCTCTCGTCGAAGTGCCGGGCGGTCTCGTCGTGGTCCTCGCTCGTGGCGCTGCGGGCCTTGCGGGCATTGCGGGCGATCGCGGTCCTGATTCCGCCTGGATGGACCACGGTCACGCCGACCGGATGTCCGGCCATCAGGATCTCCTCGCGGAGCGCCTCGCTGAAGCCGCGGACGGCGTACTTGGCGGCGTTGTACATCGACTGGCCCGGCATCGAGACCAGCCCGAACAGCGACGACATGTTGACCAGGTGCCCGTCGCCGGAGGCGATCAGGTGCGGCAGGAACTCCTTGGTGCCGTGCACGACACCCCAGAGGTCGATGCCGATGATCCAGTCCATGTCGGCGTACTCGAGGTCCTCGACGTCGCCGGCCAGCGCCACTCCGGCGTTGTTGACGACGACGTTCACCCGGCCGAAGTGCTCGGCGATGGCCGCGGCGTACGCCGTGAACGCGGCGCGGTCGGCGACGTCGAGCCGGTCGCTGCGCACCTCATGCGCGCCGGCCGCCTTCACCAGGTCGACCGTATCGGCGAGTCCGTCCTCGTCGACGTCGGAGATCGCCAGGAGCGCACCGCGCCGGGCGACGTCGAGGGCGAGTGCGCGGCCGATCCCGGACGCCGCGCCCGTCACCACGACGACCTTGTCGACGAGTGTCTTCACGCCACCGCCTCGCGGTCGGGGGTCGGGCGCGCGACCTGCACGTCGTAGGCGTCCGCGTCGAAGCGCGCCAGGATCCGGCGCAGGGTGAACGTCGAGCGTGGCCACAGGGTCGTGATCCGGCCCTGGGCGTCCTGGTACCACGACATGCAGCCGCCGCGGCTCCAGACCGTGCGCCTCATCCGCCGCTGCAGCCGTGCGTTGAACCGCCGCTGCGCTTCCGCACGCGGCTCCAGTGCGCCGTACCCTCGCTCGCGCATCGTGCGGATCGCGTCGCGCAGGTAGGCGACCTGGGACTCGATCACGAACACGACGCTGGTGTGGCCCTGCGCCGTGTTCGGGCCGGTCAGCATGAAGAGGTTGGGGAAGCCGTGGACGGTGGTCCCCTTGTACGCCGACATCCCGGTGCCGGCCCACTCCTCGGCCAGGGTGTGGCCCTCGCGACCGACGACGCGCTCGGCGACAGGCTGGTCGGTCGTCCAGAAGCCGGTGGCCACCACGATCACGTCGACGGGGTGCTCGACCTCCTGAGAGGTGGCGGGATCTACGGTGACGACCGCGGTCGGTGTGATCCGGGCGATCGGGTCGGCTACGAGGTCGACGTTGTCGGCAGCCAGGGCGGGGTAGTACGTGTTCGACCGGAGCACGCGCTTGCAGCCGAGCTGGAAGTGCGGGGTGACCCTGGCGCGAAGCGTCGGGTCGGTGATGCCCCTCCTGAGGTTCGCCAGCGCGGCCTTCTCGGCCGGCGCGCCGAGCCTCGGCTGCCAGGTGAATGCGGGTACGTAACCCTCGTGCGCCCAGTAGATGCCGGTCCGGTACAACCTCGCCAGCGCCGGCAGGTGACGAAGCGCGAGGCGCTCGAGCCTCGGGTAGCGGCGGTCGTTGCGCGGGATCACCCACGGCGCGGTGCGCTGGTAGACGTCCAGGTGCGCGGCCACCTGCTGCACCTCGGGGACGATCTGGATGGCCGAGGCGCCGGTGCCGATCACGGCCACGCGCTTCCCGGCGAGGTCGACCGAGTGGTCCCAGCGGGCGGAGTGGAACAGCGCCCCCTGGAAGGTGTCGACGCCGTCGATGTCGGGCAGCCGCGGCTCGGACAGCCCGCCGGTCCCGGTGACCAGGGTCTTCGCGACCACGTCGCCCGACGACGTACGACAGCGCCAGACCTGGGCCTCGTCGTCCCACGTCGCCCGCTCGAGCTCGGTGTCGAAAACGATCCGGTCGGTCACGCCGTACTCGTCGGCGATGCGGCGGAGGTAGTCCCAGATCTCCGGCTGAGGGGAGTACGACGAGGTCCACTCGGGGTTGCGGGCGAACGAGAACGAGTAGAGCTGGCTGGGGATGTCGCAGCAGGCGCCCGGGTAGGTGTTGTCGCGCCAGGTGCCACCGAGGTCGCCGGCCCTCTCGATCACGACGAGGTCCGTCTCGCCGTCCTCGGCGAGCTTGATCGCGGCGCAGATGCCGGCGAAGCCGGAGCCGACGATCAGGTGGTCGACGTGCTCGGGGAGCTCCATGTCGCTCGACCGTAGTCGAATCCGAGCGGCGGCAGGTGTGGCTTTGCTCGCAGCCAGGGGCGGATAGTCCCTGACAAGATGGTCGTCCCTCGAGGCGTTCTGCGACCACCTTGTCAGGGACTATCCGTCAGGTTCCGGTGGTCAGGTCGTAGACCGTGACGCGGTCGACGGTGCGGGCCGTGAAGGTGGACTCGACCCACCGGGTGATCTGGGCGGCTGTGCCGCTGCCGCCGCCGGCCGCACCGCCGGCGATGAAGTAGTGGATCCGCCCCGCCGCCACCCACGCCCGGAACTGCGCCAGGGTCGGGCTCGGGTCGCTGCCGTTGAAACCGCCGATCGCCATCACCGGTTGCTGCGTGGCGAGCTGGTACCCGGCGGCGCTGTTGGAGCCGACGGCCGCGGCCACCCAGGTGTACGACGAGGCGTCGCTCGCGAGCAGGGCGGTGAGCGCGCTGCTGGACGTGCTGCCGTCCAGGAGCCCACCGGCATTCGCTCCCTTCGTGGCACCGGTCGGCGGCTGTCCTGCGAGGCCCGAGCCGGTGCCGTTCTGTGGTCCGGCGCTCGGGATCGCGCCGCCGTGCGGTGTCGCCGCCGTCGCCAGGGAGTACGCCGCCGGGCCGGTCAGTCCGCAGAGCAGCGCGACGACCGCGACCGCGTACGCCACCCGACGCGGCAGCTGCCGTGCTCCCACGATCATCAGGGCTGCGGCGAAGCCGGCGGTGGCGACGACGTACTTCAGCCACGGGTGCCACGAGCCGTCGCGGGCGAGCAGCTCGAACGCCAGTGCGGTGGTCAGCGCCGTGGTGAAACCGAGGACGCCCGAGGCGAGCAGGGAGCGGCGGTGACGCCAGAGGAGGACGGAGCCGATGCCGACCAGCGCGCCGATCGCCGGGGCGAGGGCGACGGTGTAGTACGGGTGGAAGATCCCGGCCATCAAGCTGAACGTCAGGGCTGTGACCACCAGCCACCCGAACCACAGGGTGAGCGCCGCCTGCAACGACCGCCGGCCGCGACTGACGACGAGCGCGGCGACTCCGAGGACCAGGCCGGCAGGCAGCAGCCAGCCGACCTGGGTCCCGACCTCCCCGTTGAACATCCGCAGGAGTCCGGTCGCGCCCCAACGCCCGCCGCCGCCACCACCACCGAGTCCGCCACCGACCGAGCCGGTCTCGGAGCCGTCGAGCCGGCCGAACCCGTTGTAGCCCAGCGTCAGCTCGAGGATCGAGTTGTGCTGCGAGCCGCCGATGTAGGGGCGCGATGCGGCGGGCCAGAGCATCACGATCGCGAGCCACCAGCCGGCCGCGACGACGAGCCCTGCGGCTGCCGCCAGGAGGTGCAGGAGCCTGCGCCGCCAGGCAACGCCGGCGAACACGGCGTACACCAGGACGAGGGCGGGCACGACCAGGAACGCCTGGAGCATCTTCGCCAGGAACGCCAGGCCGACCAGCACGCCGGCCAGGGCGAGCCAGCGACCGGCCGGCCCGCCGACCCGTCCGCCGGCCTGCTCGGAATCGGCGCTCGTGGAGGCCTCGACCGCGCGCAGGGTGGCGTACGCCGACGCGACCAGCAGCAGGCAGAGCATCGCGTCGGGGTTGTCGAACCGGAACATCAGTACCGCGACCGGTGTCAGTGCCATGACCGCACCGGCGACCAGTGCGGCGACCGCGGACCCCGTCGTACGCCGGACGGTTGCGTGGAGCAGCCAGACCGCGCCGACCCCCTCGAGTGCCTGTGGCACGAGGATGCTCCACGACGACAGCCCGAACAGCCGCACCGAGAGCGCCATCGGCCAGATCGCCAGCGGCGTCTTGTCGACGGTGATGCTGTTGGCGGCGTCGGACGAGCCGAAGAAGAACGCCTTCCAGGAGGCCGAGCCGGCCTGGGCGGCGGCGGAGTAGAAGGAGTTGGCCCATCCCGACGCCCCGAGTCCCCAGAGGTAGAGGAGCGCGGTCGCGACGAGCAGCACGCCGAGGGCCGCGCGGTCGGCCGACACCCGCGATCGCGCCAGCGACACTGGGAGCGAGTGGTCGAGGACGGCGGTGGTCTGAGAAGCCATGTCCCGACCATCGCCGGGACCGCTGGGCGGCCGCCGTCGCCGGCCTGTGGGCTGTCTGTGAAGGCCTTCGGTGGGATAGTCCCTGACAAGGTGGTCGTCGACGGTCCGGAAGGACAGCCATCTTGTCAGGGACTATCCCGGCAGGGAGACGGTGATGGTGGTGGAGCCGGGGTGGGTGTCGAGGGTGACCGAGCCGCCGTGGGCGGTGACGATCGCGTGGACGAGGGCCAGGCCGAGACCGGCTCCTCCCTCGTAGGTGCTGCCGTCGGCGCCGCCTCCTGTGCTGGCGGTACGGGTGCGGGAGGCGTCGCCACGGACGAAGCGCTCGAACGCCGACGCCGCCAGGTCCGGCGGGAAGCCCGGGCCGTCGTCGTGCACCGTGAAGCCGTGCCCGGAGCTGGTGCCGGTGCTGGTGACGGTGCCGGTTACGGTCACCGTCGTACCTGCCGGCGTGTGCTTGCGGGCGTTGGTGAGCAGGTTCGTGACGACCTGGTGCAGCCGGTCGGCGTCGCCGGCGACCTCGAGGGAGTCCTCGGGCAGGTCGAGCCGCCAGCGATGGTCGGGGGCCACGACCCGTGCGTCGGAGACGGCCTCGACCAGGAGCCGCGACAGGTCGACGGTGTCGCTGGCCAGCGGGCGGCCCGCGTCGAGCCGGGCCAGCAGCAGCAGGTCCTCGACCATCGCCGTCATCCGGGCCGACTCCTCCTCGACCTTGCCCAACGCCGTGCGCGCGGTGGCTGCGTCATCGGGGCGCCGCCGCGCCAGCTCGGTGTACCCGGCGATCGTGGTCAACGGCGTCCGCAGCTCGTGGGAGGCGTCCGCCACGAACTGGCGCACCTGCTGCTCGCTGCGGTGCCGCTGCGCCAGCGAGCTCTCGACATGGACCAGCAACGTGTTCAGGGCCGAGCCCACCTGGCCGACCTCGGTCCGCTCGTCGGTGAGCCGCTCGGGCACCCGCTGCGCGATCGCGACCTCCTCCGCCAGCGGCAGCGTCGCCACGGTCTGTGCCGTCGACGCGACCTCCCGCAGCGGCCGCAGCTGGCGGCGTACGACGTAGGTGCCCGCGCCGCCCGCGGCCGCGACGCCCAACAGCCCGAACAGCACCTCCCACGCGACCAGCTGTGAGATCGGGCCGTCCACCGTGGACGTCGGCAGTCCGACGGCCAGGACCCCGGAGGCGCTGGTGCGTCCGAGGTCGAAGGTGATCTGTCCCGGTACCGCGGCCACGCGGTACTCCCCGAGCCCCGGGACCGACACGTCGTGCGGCTTCCCGTCCGCGGTGACCGTGGTGAGCGCTCGTACCTGGTCGGCCGACAAGGAGCGGCGCCCGTCCGTCGTCGTCAGGTCCCCGCCCGTCTGGGTCGAAGTTCTTCCGGCGGTCACCGAGCCTTCCCGGATGATGTCGTAGGAGCGGTCGTCAGCGTCGCGAGGAGGACCGAAGGCGCGCGCCCCGGAGGTGACGCGTTCCAACGCGGAGGTGACGTCCTGGTCGAGACGGTCCGAGAGGTACCCGCGGAACGCCAGGGTGGCCGCGATGCCGATCAGGGCCACGACGACGGCGACGAGGGCCACGGCGGTGATCACCAGCCGCGCCGTCAGGGACGCGAGGACCCGCCTCATGACACCGGCTTCAACACGTACCCCGCGCCCCGCATCGTGTGGATCATCGGGTCGCGGCCGGCGTCGACCTTCTTGCGCAGATAGGAGATGTAGAGCTCCACGACGTTGGCCTGGCCGCCGAAGTCGTAGTTCCAGACCCGGTCGAGGATCTGTGCCTTCGACAGCACTCGCTTCGGGTTGCGCATCAGGAAGCGGAGCAGCTCGAACTCCGTCGCGGTGAGCGTGATCTCGTCGCCTGCGCGGCGTACCTCGTGGCTGTCCTCGTCCAGCTCGAGGTCACCCACGGTCAACACGGAGGCGGACTCGGCCCGGCGCGCGCCGGTACGCCGGAGCAGCCCGCGCAGCCGGGCGACCAGCTCCTCGAGCGAGAACGGCTTCGTCACGTAGTCGTCACCGCCCGCGGTCAGCCCGGCGATCCGGTCCTCGACGGCGTCCCGCGCCGTCAGGAACACGACCGGCACGTCGGGGTCCGTGGACCGCATGCGGCGGAGCACCTCGAGCCCGTCGAAGTCCGGCAGCATCATGTCCAGCACGACGGCGTCGGGCCCGAACGACCGGGCCCCGGACACGGCCTTCGCGCCGGTGTGCGCGACCGACACGTCGAACCCCTCGTAGCGCAGGGCCATGCTGATCAGCTCGGCGATGTTGACCTCGTCGTCGACGACCAGCACGCGCAGCGGTGTGCCGTCGGGGCGGGTGAGCTCCATGGTCACCAGTGTGCGGAGCGCCGCTGTGCGTTTCCTGTGAGAACGCTGTCCTCGAGACACGACCTCCTCTGAACCTCCGCACAGGTCCGGCACAGGGTGGGCGCCGACACTGCCGCCATGAACGACGACCTCCGGCGATGAGCGACGACAACGACGGCCGCCCGATCGCCCCCGAGGCGCCGGCGCCCCCACCCGCCGCGCCCGCTGCCGAGACCGCGCCGCCGGCGTACGCCATGCCGCTCCCCGCGGGCTACCCGGCGTACGGCGTGCCACCGGTGCAGCAGCGACCGCGGTTCGCCGACCAGGTGCTCGGCATGCGCGCGGTCGTGGCGGTCGCCCTCGCCTGCCTGGTCATCGGCGGTCTGAGCGGCTGGATCCTCGGCCACGCCGCCGCTGGTGACGACGGTCGCTTCGGGCCCGGCCCGGGGGTCTTCCAGCAACGTGGCCTTCCCAACGGGCCCAACCAGCCGTTCGGCCAGGGACAGAACGGTCGCTGAGCTGAGCTGAGCTGAACTGACCGGAGCTGGGCCTGGACCCGACCAGCTGGCCCCTTGCCGGCGTTCCACCTGACGGCAAGGGACTCTGCCGACGGGAGGTTCCATGGCGGACCGGTGTGGCTTCAGCGAGTACGTCGCGCGCGGCGGCCGCTGATGTACCGCGAGGCCGCGGCCGACCCGAAGCTGAAGCTGCCTCCGGAGCCCCGGTTGACATCAACCCGGTTCGTAGAGCCGCAGCGCCATCACGGGGCAGCTCCGGACCGCGTGCCGGGCGGCCTCCTCGTCCCGACGGGGAATCGCGGGGTCCCGCTCGGCGAACCGCACCACCGGGAACCCGAAGTCGTCGAGCCCGAGCAGCTCGGGCAGGAGCTCGGCACAGCTCCCGTGGCCGTCGCAGCGGGTCCAGTCGATGTGCAGACGCGTGGTCACGACGCCGCCCTCCGCTGCGCCGAGGGGCACCAGCCCTCGAGGTGGGCCGCGACGTGCCCGCGGAACACGTCGAGGGTGGAGGCGACGAACCGCGCACTCCCGTCGGGGTGGGCGCACGCACCGCGTCCGGTCACGAGCCGGGACAACCGCCGGATCGCACCGGGTAGTGCGGGGTCGCGCGCCCCGGCGGCCAGACGGCGGAGGTCGTCCGCCATGCGGGGCAGCCCGTTGAGGCACGGCCCGCACTGGCCTGCCGACTCCGACGCAAGGTAGTCGACGATCTCGGCGGCGTGGGCCAGAGGGCAGGCGCTGTCGTCGAGCACGTGCAGCACTCCGGCGCCCACCGAGGCGTCGTACGTCGCGAGCTCGCGGTCGGTGAGCCGGACGCCGAGTCCGGACGCCGGGACCCAGGCGCCGTGGTAGCCCCCGACGAGCACAGCCCCGATCTTCCGCGGCTCGGCCGCGGCGAGCACCGCCCGCAGGACGCTCCCGCGCTCGGCCTCGACGACGCCCGGGTGTCGGACCGACCCGCTGATCGTGAACAGCGAGGAGCCCGGGTCGTCGTCGACGCCGATGCTGGTGAACCAGGACGCGCCGTACCGGACGACGAGGGCCAGCTGGGCCAGGGTCTCGACGTTCAGCACGAGCGTGGGGCGACCACCCACGCCCGCATCGGTGACTCGGGTGAACGGGTCCCGCGGCATCGCCGGACCTCCGTCGAGTTGGTTGACCAGCGCCGTCTCCTGCCCCGCGACGAAGCCGCCCGGTAGCGGGACGACCTCGACCCCGCGGTCGCCGGCGGCCACCCCGATCGCCGTGGTGTCGGCTGCCTCAGGCAGGGCGAGGATCGCGCTCCGCGCGCGGAGGGCTCGGGCGAGCAGCTCGAGCCCGTCGAGGACCAGGTGCGGGTTGCGGGCCAGCAGGACGGCGTCCTTGGCGCTGAGCGGCTCACCCTCGAGGCCGTTGCCGACGACCACGGGTCGTCGTGGGCTCGCAGCGACCGCGCGGATCTTGGTCGCCGTGGAGAACCCCCCGCCGCCACGACCGGTCAGCCCGCTGTCCTGCACGGTGGTCAGCAGATCGACGCAACCCGACCGTGGCAGCGGCCCGTATCGCGCGAGGTGAGCCTCGCGATCTGGTCCGGTGCCGTCCAGCAGCAGCCGGGTGCGGGTTGTCGGCGTCGCGGTGCTCATCCGGTCCTCCGGGGGTGGCGGGCCCAGCCGCGACCGGCGTACGACGGGGTGAGCCGCCAACCGACCGCGGCCACCACCGCGACGACGCAGGCGGCGGTGAGGCCGCGGAACCACTCGGTCCCGGCGTCCGTGCCGCTCCCGAGCGCGTGGAGCAGCGCGATCGGCCAGAGGGCGTACGTCGCCCAGTGCACGGTCCGGAAGACTCGCGGGCCGAGGCGCTGCCGCAGCAGTGACACGACGGTCACGACGGCGAGCGTGTCGACCGCGAGGGTCCCGAGGCCGAGCCAGAGCGGGCGGTACGACGCGAAGAACGGCAGCACGAAGTCGACGACGCGCAGCTGCGCGAACGGGTCGAACAGGAGGCTGGTGAGGTGGACCGCTACCAACCCGACGCCCGTGAGCGACGCCGTACGGTGGAGGTCGCTGATGCCGAAGCGGCCGAGGCCGGGTAGCGGCCGCCCGGAGCGGGAGGCGATCCCCAGCGCAAGCGCGATCGTGAACATCACCAGCGCGACCAGGCCGGTCCCTCGGCCCAGCGCCCACAGTGTCTCGTTCATGCCGCCACCTGCGCAGGCCAGCCCCCGACCCGGACGACGCGACGCTGCTGGTCGACCAGGCGGGCGCTGTAGCCGCGGTCGGCGAGCCAGCCGGCGGCCTCACGGCCGAGGACGACGGCCGCGGTGGACGCCGTGTTCGCCTCCACGCAGGTACGTGCGGCGACGGCCGCGCTGCGCCACACCGGTGACGCAGGAGCGGCGGTGCGGGGGTCGACGATGTGGTGCAGCCTGATGCCTCCGCGCCGCCACGCGCGCCTGACCGTCGACGAGGTCGCCAGCGCGGATCCGGCGGCCAGTGAGACCTGACACGGCGGGTCGTCCGTGGTGTCCCGCGCCAGCACCTGCCAATCGCCCTCCGGCGCCGGGCCCGCGGTCGCGATGTCTCCGCCGAGCTCGACCAGGACGCCGACCCCGACGGTCTCCGCCGCGCGGCTCGCGGTCAGGTCGGCGGCCCGGGCCTTGGCGGTCGCGCCGAGATCCAGGTGTACGCCGCGGGGGAGCTCGAGGCGGTCGCCGGACAGGTGGACGCGGCGCCAGCCCGGCACGTCGCGGGCAACCCGCACCGGTCCGCCGTCGGCCGGCAGCAGCTCGATGCTGCGGTCGTAGCCGAGCGCTCGCAGCGCGCCGCCGACCGTCGGGTCGACCAGCCCACCGCTCGCCTCCGCCGCGTCCAGGGCGGTCGCAACGAGGTCGGCCAGGAGTGGAGAGAGTCGCTGGGTCCCCGGAGTCAGGGTCGCCAGCTCCGAGTCCGGGCGGAACCGCGAGCAGGCCCGTTCGACGTCGTCCAGGCCTGCGCGGACGATCTCGACCACCGAGCCCAGTGCGAGCTGGTCGGTCACGACGACGCGGCCGGTCGTGCTCCAGATCGTGAAGTCGTACGTCGCGCCCACGTTCACGACCCGCTCGTCGTGGCCTG
>JAICSC010000325.1 GCA_025937085.1 Nocardioides sp. | reverse complement strand
GTGCCGGCCGACCGGGCCGAGGAGAAGAACCGGATCGTCTCGATCGGGAACGACCGCTCGAGCAGGATCTGCCGCATCGCCGCGCCGACCTGCCCGGTCGCGCCGACGACGCCCACGTTCAGGCCCGTCATCGACCGGTCCCGCCGTACACGACCGCTTCGACCTCGGCGCTGTCGAGGCCGAACGCCGTGTGGGTCGCCTGGACGGCCGACGCGACGTCCGCCTCGTCCACGATGACCGAGATCCGGATCTCGGAGGTGGAGATCATCTCGATGTTCACGCCGGCGTTGGCGAGAGCCGCGAAGAACCTCGCGGTGATGCCGGGGTGGGAGCGCATGCCGGCCCCGATCAGCGAGACCTTGCCGATCTCGTCGTCGTAGAGCAGGCGGTCGTACCCGACCTCGCTCTGGAGTCGGGCGAGGGCGGCCATCGCGGTCTGCCCGTCTGCGCGGGGCAAGGTGAAGGAGATGTCGGTCAGGCCGGTGGCCTGGGCAGAGACGTTCTGCACCACCATGTCGATGTTGATCTCGGCCTCGGCCAGCGACTCGAAGACCCGGGCCGCGACGCCGACCTTGTCGGGCACTCCGACCACGGTGATCTTGGCCTCGCTGCGGTCGTGGGCGATGCCGGCGATGATCGCCTGCTCCATCTCAGCTCCCTCCGGAGGGTCGGGCACGATCCAGGTGCCCTCCTTCTGCGAGAAGGAGGAGCGGACGTGGACCGGGATGTCGTAGCGGCGGGCGTACTCAACGCAGCGCAGGTGCAGGATCTTGGCGCCGCAGGCGGCCATCTCGAGCATCTCCTCGTGCGAGATGTGACCGAGCTTGCGGGCGGTGGGCACGAGGCGGGGGTCGGCGGAGAAGACGCCGTCGACGTCGGTGTAGATCTCGCAGACCTCCGCGTCGAGCGCGGCGGCCAGGGCGACCGCGGTGGTGTCGGTGCCGCCTCGGCCGAGGGTGGTGATCTCCTTGGTGTCCTGGCTGACGCCCTGGAACCCGGCCACGATCACGATGTGACCCTCGCCCAGTGCCTGGGTGATCCGGCCGGGCGTGACGTCGATGATCTTCGCCTTGCCGTGCGCGGAGTCGGTGATCACGCCCGCCTGGGAGCCGGTGAAGGAACGCGCGGTGCACCCGAGGTCGGAGATCGCCATCGCGACCAGCGCCATCGAGATCCGCTCCCCCGCGGTCATCAGCATGTCGAGCTCGCGCGCCGGCGGCAGCGGGCTGACCTGGTTGGCCAGGTCGAGCAGCTCGTCGGTGCTGTCACCCATCGCCGACACCGCGACGACGACTTCGTGCCCCTGCTTCTTGGCCTGGACGATCCGGTGGGCGACCCGCTTGATCGCGTCGGCATCGGCCAGCGAGGAGCCGCCGTACTTCTGCACGACGATGCTCATCCCGGGCTCATAGCGGGCTCATAGCGGGCTCATGGCGGGCCCACCAGGGGGCTGACCTGCGCCGATCACGGAGGGGTCCTTGAGAACTCGACGGAACGTGTACGCCGCGACGTTGCGACCGACGGTGAGTTTACCGGGGTCCCCGCAGCCGCCCGGCGCTCATCTCAGCCTGGATTCACCGGAGCCGGGTGCGGTCGTCCCGCCACACTGCACTCCGTCCGCACCGGGCCCGGCTGCTCTCACAGGCCACATAGGCACCAGGATGAGGTCACTCCCGTCGCTTGTCGGCCGTTGCAACACCTGACAAGCGACGGGACACCCGGCTCACCGGGTATCCCTGCGGGCGCGCAGAGCGGGGATCAGGCGTCGGCGTCGGGTGCTTCCTCGAGCATCTCGTTGGCGGCGGCGACCCGGTCGAGCTCTCCGGTGTACTCCACGTCGAGCCGGTCGTGGGCCACGATCGAGAGCAGCGCGTTGAGGGCGGCGCCGGCGAGGTTGCCCCAGGAGGAGACGTAGGAGAACTGCCACCACCACAGGGCCTCGGCGGTGTTGCCGAGGTTGAAGTGGCGCAGGCCGTTCTCGAGGTCGGCGGCGATCTGGGTGAGGTCGTCGGACAGCTGGCTGGCGACCTGCTCCGGGTCGTAGGGGTCGAACACGAAGCTGTAGGTGTCGACACCGCCGAACAGCTCGGCCAGCTTCAGCCGCAGCTCGTCGAGGTCGGCCTCGGGCCCCACGTCGGGCTGGTAGTCGGTGGTCGGCGTGAAGTCGACCTGGGCGCCGAGCCGTGCGCCGGCCAGCAGGATCTGGCTGATCTCGAGCAGCAGCATCGAGATGCCGGTGCCGGGGTTGCCCTCTGCCGCGACCGCCTTCAAGGCGATCAGGAAGCTCTCGACCTGGTCGGCGATCTGGACCCCGAACTCGTCCTCCGGGCTGACCGGGGGCAGCGCCGCCCCCGACCCCACGATGTGGGCCGTGATGTCTTCGGTCATGCGCTCGGTCATTCTGCTGATCGCCTCCCCGCGAATGCCCGCCCGAGGGTGACCTCGTCGGCGTACTCGAGGTCGCCCCCGACCGGAAGTCCGCTCGCCAGGCGGGTGATGCGTATCTCCAACGCTTTGAGCATACGGGTGAGGTACGTCGCCGTCGCCTCCCCCTCGAGATTGGGGTCGGTCGCGAGGATCACCTCGGAGACCGTGCCGTCGGACAACCGGGTCAGCAGCTCGCGGATGTGCAGCTGCTCGGGGCCGATGCCGTCGATCGGCGAGATCGCGCCTCCGAGCACGTGGTAGCGCCCGCGGAACTCCTTGGTGCGCTCGATCGCGACGACGTCCTTGTACTCCTCGACGACGCACAGCACGGTCTGGTCGCGACGTGGGTCGCGGCAGATGCGGCACTGGTCGTCCTCGGAGACGTTGAAGCAGACCGAGCAGAACCTCACCCGCTGCTTCACCTCGAGCAGCACCTCGGCCAGCCGGCGTACGTCGGTCGGGTCGGCCTGGAGCAGGTGGAACGCGATCCGCTGCGCTCCCTTCGGACCCACGCCCGGCAACCGGCCGAGCTCGTCGATCAGGTCCTGGACGATGCCTTCGTACAACGCGGGTGCCTGCTCAGCTGTCCTGCCGGGGTTCCGGCGAGAACCCGAGTGCGCCGGGGCCGGCGTCGGAGTCTCCACCGGACGCGGAGCCGCCGAGTCCCGGCACCGCGCCACCGGCCAGCGGACCGATCGCGCTGCCCGCCATCGCGTCGGCCTGGGCCTTCGCGTCGCGGTACGCCGCGACCACGAGGTCGCCGAGGTCGCTCAGGTCGTCCTCACTCACGCCGCCGAGTATGCCCGGCTTGATGGTGACCGCCTCCAGCTCGCCGACGCCGTTCACGGTGACGGTGACCGCGCCGCCGCCTGCCGTGCCGTCGACGCGCGCCTCCGTGAGCCGCTCCTGCGCGCTCTCGAGCTGCTCCTGCATCTGCTGGGCCTGCTGGAGGAGCCCTTGAAGGTCGAAACCGCCAGCGCCGCCGAGCGCCTCGAACGGGTTTTCGGTCATCGGTTCACCTGTCGTCTCTCGTCTGGGTCACGTCTCAGCTCAGTGATGGGGGATCTCCTCGATCACCTGCGCTCCGAGCGCCTCCTGGAGGAGCTGGGCACCGTCGAGGCCGGAGGACTCCATGTCGCTGTCGTCGGCGCGGGCGCCGCCGTCGGCCTCGGCCGGCTCGTCGGACTGCTCCGACTGTGCGGGCGCGCCCGTGGACCGGGTCGGGGCGATGGCCTCGCGGGCCGACGCGGAGGGCCGGCCGGCAGGCGGTTCCGTGGGTGGGGTGGCCCTGTCGGCCTCGGCCGGGTCACTGGGCGTAGAGGTGCCGGGCTCGGGCGACGACGCGGAGCCCAGCTGGTGACCTGCCGGCTGGGCGGGTGGAGTCGCGGGCTCGGGCGAGCCGGACGGTGGGGGAGCCGCAGCCTCGGGGTCGGCGCCAGGATCGACGATTGTCTCGACCCGCCAGTCGTGGCCGACCACGTCGATCGCGGCTTGGCGGACGATCTCGGCGCTGCCGCCGTTGTCGAACGAGTCTCGTGCCCCCGCGTTGGTGAAGCCGAGGGTGAGCGTCTTGTCGTCGACGCCCACCACC
>JAICSC010000175.1 GCA_025937085.1 Nocardioides sp. | reverse complement strand
CGGCGTCGCGAGCGTCACCAGATGGGTGTGCTGGCAAGGCGCGGGCGCGAGCGTCGTACTGGTTGTCCGTTGAGCGTCCGCAACGCGGCCAGCGCGCCCAGATGGTGGCGCGCAGCAGGTGGAAATCGGTGGATCCAGGCTGAGCCTGAATCCAGGTTGAGCCGGGACCACCGGCTATCCGGGCGTCGCCGTTGCCGTGGCGAGGAGGTGGGGGCTGAGTCCCAGCAGCTCGGGCACTCGTTCGACGGCTCGTGCGGCGTCGAGGAGCACGTTCCAGGCCGTGGTGTCGCCGGACCGGGACAGCATGTCGGTTGCGGCCAAGGGCAGACCTTCCACTCCGACGAGGTCATCGAGCTGTAGTCCCGCCTCGGACAACTCGTCGGCCAGGTCCCCTGGCCGGTGGGTGTAGCCGACGAATCCGTTCGGCACGACCGGCGGGAGCTTCCCGGTGCGTTCGACCTCGGGCAGCAGGGGTAGGAAGTCGGGGTTGTCCTCGTAGAGCCGTTCCTGGAGGACCCCGTCGAGGCGTGGTGCCCACCGTGAGATGGCGGCGACGAAGACGGGGCCGTCGGCACGGACGATCCGGCGGGCTTCCGCCAACGCCTGGATCCGATCCGGACGCTCGGTCAGGTGGTAGAGGGGACCCAGGAGCAGGACCGCGTCGACCGACGAGTCGGACAGGTCCAGGTGGCGCGCGTCGCCGGCTGCGGTCTGGATCGACGGGTGGGCGAATGCGCGTAGCTGGTCGACGTGGAGGTCCATCAGGTCCCGGTGATGCACCGTGTATCCCAGCCCGGCCAGCCACAGGGCGTAACGGCCCGGCCCGCCGCCGATGTCGGCGACAGCCGCGGGAGCCGGTGGCATTCGCCGTTGGAGGATCTCCTTGGTTCGCTCGAGCTCCAAGGCGCCCTTCGGGCCGGCGAGCCGGTCTCGCTCTTTGCCTTGCTCGTAGTAGGCCCTCATCCGGGCATCTGGAGTAGCCACGAGCCCGAGCCTGCCCGACTCTGCCGGAGAACTTCACTCCCTTGTGACCGGCATCGTCTCTGGCATGGTGGTCGGCATCGTGACCGGTTGGACGTGGCCGGGTGGCGGCCCCGGGGTTCCTGGCTGTGGGCTAACCGGCGTCGAGGCCGAGCTGGGACAGGCCTCGACGAGCATCGGCGAGCCCCTTCTCGTTCTCGGCCTGACCGGCGATGCCGGTCAGATCGTTGGCGGCGAGCCGCCAGGCGAAGTACGCCGCCTGCACTGCCCAGCGGAAGCGGCGGAAGGCGTCCAACCACTGCAGCTCGTCGGAGCCGAGAGGACCTTGCGCCCGATAGGCGCCGAGGAACGCCGATGCTGGATCTGGTCCGCCGAGGTACATGACCGCGGAGGCCACGTCGTACAGGACCGGTCCGCGCGTGGCGCCGGACCAGTCGATCAGGCCGGTGACCCCGGTGGTGTCGTTGTGGAGGAACGCCTCGGGTGCCGGGTCGTTGTGCACGACGGACCAGGTGACGGTCAGGGGGTCGGTCTCGGCGCGTACCGCTTCGATGACCGGACGCAGCCAGCGGTGCGCCTCGGCTTCTGGCAGGTGTGGCGAGAGCCAGTCCGCCATGAAGTAGGCGGTGCTCGGCCCCGCGGCAGGGCCGCCGGTGACGTGGACAGCAGCCAAGGTGCCGGCGATAGAGCGTTGCTCGTCGTCGGTCTCGCCCTCGAGCTGGCGGCCGGCCACGTGTTCGAGCAACGCCACGCCGTGCTCGGTCAGAACCAGTCGTCCATCGGTGGTGGGCAGGGGACGTCCGGTGACCAGCCCGGCCTGCGCGAGCGCCGCGGCGATCTCGCAACCGGTGACGAGTTCCGCGACCTGCGTGGTGGGGACGCGCTTGGCGACGTACGTCGATCCTTCGTGCTCGACCAGCCACGTCTCTGAGTTCATGCCGCCTCCGAGCGGCGTGACCCCCGCGCCGTCGAGGGCCCAGAACTGCCGCAGCAACTCAGGTGTGTCCCTCATGCGCGACACTCTCCCACCGTCGGCACGGGAGGGAATTCAGGTCCGGACGAAGTCCGCGACCACCGCGCCGAGCTCCTCGCCTGCGTCCTCCTGCAGGAAGTGGCCGGCGTGGGCGATGGTCGGGTGGCTCAGCCCGCGAGCACCGGGGATGAGCTTGCGCAGGATGGGCGCCATCGCGGCCGTGATCGGGTCGCTGTCGCTGAATGCGACCAGGAACGGCAGCTCGCTGGCAGACAGCACCTCCCACGCGGCGCGGTTGGCTGCGCTGGCTGGGTCGTCGGGCCGGGTCGGCACCAGCCCGGGCATGGCTCGGGCGCCGGCCTTGGCACGTTCGTCGGGGAACGGCGCGTCGTACGCCGCTCGGACCTCGTCGGCCATCGGGCGAACGCAGCCGGCGCCGACCAGGCGACCGACGTCGAGCACGTCAGCGGACTCGACCGCCCGGCGGAACCGCCACCAGATCTCGGGCATGTCGAAGTCACCGGTCGGCAGACCGGTGTTGGCCGCCACCACCCGGGCGAAGCGCTCCGGGTGCTCGGCGACCAGGCGGAGCCCGATCAGTCCGCCCCAGTCCTGTCCGACCAGGGTGACCTCGCGCAGGTCGAGGTGGTCGAAGACCAGCTCGCGGGTCCACTCGACCAGCCGGACGTAGGAGTAGTCGGACCGGTGAACGGGTTTGTCGGAGCGTCCGAAGCCGACCATGTCGGGAGCCACGCACCGAATCCCGCGCTCGCTCAGCACCCTGATCACGTGCCGGTACAGGAACGACCAGGAGGGCTCACCGTGCAGCAGCAGCGCCACCGGGCCGTCGTTCGGCCCCGCATCGATGTAGGCCATGCGCACCGTGCCGCCGTCGGGGTCGGCGACCTCGGCGTACGCCGGCTCCCAGTCGTAGTCCGGCAGGCGGCCGAACGCCGCGTCCGGGGTTCGGTAGACCTCCATCCCGGCAGTCTGGCAGGCGCGGCATGCCCGCGTGAGATGGGAGCAACGAAGCGTGTCAATCCGCCCCTCAGAGGACGACCTCGTGAGCCTGACGACGTCATACGAACCGTGACCTATGGCGGGCACGTCGTATGACGTCCTGGTGGGCGCCGGCACGTCGTACGGCGCCGGAGCGGCAGCGGGGGAGATCTATCCGTCGGCAGCGACCCGGAAGCCGACGTTGCCGGCGCTGCTGTCCGGGGTGTTCGCGCTGCGCGAGTCGACCCGGTAGCGCCAGCAGTAGCTGTCGTGGCAGAGGTAGCTGCCTCCGCGCACCACGCGTGCGGTCCCGGACGTGGGACCGGTCGGGTCGGCCGCAGGAGAGCGCCGGTAGTAGCCGGGGTCGAACCAGTCGGCGCACCATTCCCACACGTTGCCGGTCGGCTCGTGCAGCCCGTAGCCGTTGGCCGGGAACGTGTCGACCGGACAGGTGCCGACCCACCCGTCATCCCCGGTGTCATGACCGGGGAAGGCGCCCTGGAACACGTTCATCCGGTGCTCACCGCCGGGCTCCCGCTCGTCACCCCAGGGGAAGTGGTGCCCGTCGTCGCCCCCGCGCGCGGCGCGCTCCCACTCGGCCTCGGTCGGCAGGCGTACGCCGGCCCACCGGCAGTACGCCGTGGCGTCGTACCAGCTCACGTGCACCACCGGATGAGAGTCCCGGCCGGTCAGCTGGGACTGGGAGCCCTCGGGGTGGCGCCATGAGGCGCCGAGCACCTCGCGCCACCAGGGCGCGGCGGCCACGGCTCGGGTCGGGGGGAAGTCGCCGGGGAGCAGGCCGGAGAACACGAACGACGACCCGAGCTGCTCGGCGGTGGTGCGGTGGCCGGTCGCCTCGACGAACTCGGCGAACTCGGCATTGGTCACGGTGTGCGCACCGATGCGGTACGCCGAGAGCTCCACCGGATGCGGCGGGCCCTCGCCGTCCGCGGCGTACCCTCGCGGGTCGTCGGTGCCCATCACGAAACGCCCAGCCGGGATCGGCACCAGGCCTGGTGCGCGGCGCGCCCGTTGCACCGGCGCGGGCGTTGCCTCGGCGTGGCTCGTCGTCCCCTCCGACCGATCGGGCGAGCAGCACGAAGTCATGCCGATGAGTCTGCCAGCACCCGGGCCGCCTCAGGATCCGGCTCAGCGGGCCTCTTGTCTGGGCAGGAACACCTCTCTGACGAGCAGCAGGATCGAGGCGGCCGTCGGTATCGCGAGCAGCGCGCCCACGACGCCGAGCAACGTGCCGCCGACGAGCGCCGCGATCACCGTCAGCGCACCGGGGATCTCCACCGACCGGGACATCACCTTCGGGTAGATCAGGTAGTTCTCGACCTGCTGGTAGGCGATGTAGAAGATCACCGCGACGACCCCCGTCTTGATGTCGGTGGCGAAGGCGATCGCGCAGACGATAACCGCGCCGATGGTCGCGCCGATCATCGGGATCACGTCGAGCAGGGCGACCACCATCGCCAGGGCGACGGCGTAGCTGCCGAGCCCGACGATGAACAGGAAGACCAGGGTGCTGATGCCGGCGCACATCGCCACCACGAAGGCACCCGACACGTAGCCGCCGATGTTGCGCAGGATCCGGTCGCCCAGCAGCGAGACGCGCTCCCGGCGGGAGGCCGGCGCCAGCGAGTACGCCGCCCGCTTCATCGACGGCAGCGAGGCCAGGAAGTAGAGCGTCAGCACCACCACCACGAACGCGTTCAGCACGGCACCGAGGATGGCCAGGCCGACCCCGACCGCCCCGCCGAACGCCTTCTGCGCCCACGCACCGGACTTCACGTAGTCCTCGACCTTGCTGGTGAGGTCGTACTTGTCGTCGAGGCGGCGGACCTGGTCGTTCTTCTGGAGCTTGTCGAACCAGCCGGGCAGGTTGTCGCCGATCGCCGTGACCTGGTGGCTGATGATCGGGACCAGGATCACCAGGAACCCGGCAACGACCAGGAGCACGCTCAGGATCACGCACAGCACGGCCCAGGGGCGCCGGAGGCCGCGGCGCATCAGGAGCTCGACGGCGGGGTTCAGCCCGACCGCGAGGAAGAGCGCGACGACGACGAGCACCAGGACCCCGCGGATCGAGACCACCATCAGCGCGATCCAGATCGCGACCAGGGCCCCCAGGCCACCGAACAGGCCCCACATGAACGGGCCCCGGCCCAGGGGCCGGCCCGGCTCGCCGACGTCGTCGGCTTGGTGCTCGGGGTCGTGCAGGAACTGCACGCTGTCCCCGCCCTCGTCCGGCTCGGGCTCGGCGTCCACCTCGACCCGGCCGGTCGGTGCGTCCGCTCGGCCGGGGGTCTCCTCCCGGCGCTCGGGAACGTGCTCTTCCGGCGCCGCGTCGTCGCCCGGCCCGGCGGTGTCGGTCATGCGCCGATTATGGTGGCCCGCCGCGGCCACCCGCCGTATGCGCGCCGCTCAGCCTGGATCCGGGCTCAGGACTTCTCGTCGTCGCCGAAGCCGGCCATCATGTCCCGCAGCGAACCGAGCTGGGCGGAGATGGCCTCGCGGCGCTTGGTCATCCGGTCCACCTCCGCGGTGAGAGCGGCCAGGTTGCGCTCCTGCTCGGCGTTGCCGGCCGTCGCCACCGCCTCCGCCTGGGTGCGGGCCGAGGCGACGATCTGCTCGGCCTCCCGACGCGCCCGAGCCAGCAGCGCGTCCGCCTCGGACTGGGCCTGCCGGCGGTGGGTGTTGGCCTGGGCGGTCGCCTCCCGGGCCCGCGCCTCGGCGGCGTTGGCGCGCTGCTCGGCCTCCTCGACCAGACGGTTCGTCTCAGCGGTCGCGCTGGCGTGGTGGTCGCTCGCCTCCTTGGCGAGGCGTTCCTTCTCCACCGCCAGGGTCCGCCGGGCCTCCTGCACCTCGCGGTCGGCCGCCGCTCGTGTCTGCTCGGCCTCGCGGGTCGCGCCGACCTTCAACTCCTTGGTCTCCTGCTGGGCAGCCAGCCGGATCTGGTCGCTCTCGCGCTTGGCGGACGCACGCAGGTCCTCGGCCTCGGCCATCGCCAGCGACCGCTCCTGCTCGGCATCGGCGGTGACCCTGGCCCGCATCTCGTCCAGCTCCTTGAGCTGGACGATCCGCATGTCGTCCGCCTCGCGGGTGGCCTCGGCGCGGATGCTCTTGGCATCACGAGAGGCCTGCGCGCGGATGTCGTCGCCGTCCCGCCGGCCGGCCTCACGGATCTCGCCGGCCTCCTCCTCGGCCAGCCGGAGCATCGCGCTGGCACGGCCGCCCAGACCGGCGTACGACGGATTGGCGTTCTCGGCGAGCTCGTCCTGGGCGCTACGGAGCTGGCGCTCGAGGTCGGTCGCACGCTGCTCGGACGCGGTCAGGGCGGCCGCGACTCCGGCCTTGTCCTGCAGGACCTGGCGGACAAGAGCGTCGACGGCCGTCTTGTCGTAGCCGCCGCGTCGTACCGTCGCGAAGGTCGGGAGCTGGATCGGCGCGGGCGTCGGTGCCGGCCTCGGCGCGGGGGCGGGTGCCGGTGTGGGAGCCGGTTTCCGTGCGGGTGTCGACGCGGGGGCGGGGTCGGCGGACGCCGACGGTTCCGGGCGGTCCGAGGTCGGCGTTGCCGGCGTTGCCGGCAGCTGCTGGGTGGGCGCCGGGTCGCCAGGCTCTTCGACACCTTCCTCCGCGGGTGCTTCTGCTTCGCTCGGTGCTTCTGCTTCGTCCGGCGTGGCGTCCTTCTCCACCTCCACCGGCGGCACCTTCGTCCGTGCCGCTCTCGCCGTCTTGGCCGACTTCTTGGCCGGCTTCCGGTCCGTTCTCGCCGCCGACTTCTCGTCCTCCACCGGATCGTCCTGGGCATCCATCACCGTGGTCGACTGCTCGTCGTCAGGGATCTCTTCCGGCTCGTCGAAGATGGACAGGCCCTGGTCGCTCATGGTGTGGACTACCTCCCGGGAACTCGACAGGCCCCCAGTCTGACCGATGCGCCGAAACGACTTCCACCGGTACGACGCCCCACGCCGGCACCCGGTTTCCGACACGCCCCTCTGACCTGGCCGGACTCGGCCACGGGCGTGTGATCACACCCCGCGGAAAGCGTTGATGCCGTCCAGATGGCGGGACCGCTTCTGCTCGTCCCGGACCCCCAGACCCTCCTCGGGTGCCAGGCAGAGGACGCCGACCTTGCCCTGGTGGAGGTTGTGGTGGACGTCCAGCGCCGCCTGTCCGACGTCGGTCAGCGGATACGTCCGCGACAGCGTCGGATGGATCATGCCCTTGGCGATCAGCCGGTTCGCCTCCCACGACTCCCGGTAGTTGGCGAAGTGCGAGCCGATGATCCGCTTGAGGTTCATCCACAGGTAGCGG
>JAICSC010000166.1 GCA_025937085.1 Nocardioides sp. | reverse complement strand
TGCCGGCGGCGCGCAGGGCGGATACGCGGGTCAGGCACCGAACGGACAGGGCTTCGGTGAGTCGCCGTTCGGCAACACCGCCCCCTTCGGGGGTACGCCGTTCAACGGCCAGGGCGGATCGGGAGGTACGCCGTTCGGTTCTGCCACCGACGGGACCCCCGCCAGCGACAGCCAGCTCACCGGACTGGTCCGGATCGCCTCGACCCTGAAGTACGAGGGCGGGCGGGCGGCCGGCACCGGGATGATCCTCACCAGCACCGGGGAGGTCATCACCAACCACCACGTGGTCCAGGGCTCGACCGAGCTCCGCGTGACCGTGATGAGCACCGGCCGGACGTACACCGCGACCGTCGTCGGGACCGACGCCAAGGACGACGTGGCCGTGCTGCAGCTGGACAACGCCTCCGGGCTGCAGACCGTCACGCCCGACACCGACGGCGTCGCCGTCGGCGACCCCGTCACCGCGGTGGGCGATGCGAACGGCAACACCTCGACGTTCTCGTCAGCGGCCGGAAAGATCCTCGCCACCCGGCAGTCCATCACCACCAGCAGCGAGCTCGGCCGCGCCGGCGAGAGGCTGCATGGCCTGATCGAGATCAGCAGCGACGTGATCTCGGGCGACTCCGGCGGCGCGACGTACGACGCCGAGGGCGAGGTGCTGGGGATGACCACGGCGGCATCGTCCGGATCCCGCGACATCGTGGGCTACGCGATCCCGATCGCCAAGGTGCTCCGGATCGCGGGCAACCTCGAGGACGGCATCCAGAACACGCGGTACGAGTACGGGTCGCCGGCGTTCCTGGGGATCGGACTGGCCGGGAGCAGCGCCCGGGTCGGCGCTGTGTACGACGGGACCCCCGCGGCGCATGCGGGGATCGAGGCCGGCGACACGGTCACCCGTGTCGGAACGACCCGGGTCGACACCGCCACCCAGCTCCGGGACGCGGTCACGGCGTACTCCCCCGGCGACCGGGTCCAGCTGGCCTGGACCGACCAGGACGGGACAGCCCACATCGCGACGGTCACCTTGGTGGCCGGCCCGGTGGCCTGACCCGGATCCCCCAAACAGGTGTTGGCCTATCCCCTAAACGGGTGTTTGAAGATCGGGCCGGAAGGGAACAGGATCGAGGTAGCCGCCCCCTTCGGCGAGGCTCAGTCGTCCGGCGGGGCGTATCCCCACAAGGCGGTGCCGCATGTCCAACCTGACGATCGCGAACATCTTCCTGTTCCTCGCCATCCTCTGCATGGCGCTCAGCTTCTCTGCCGGGCTGTACCTCTATTACGTGTACTCGATCGGGGCCACGGTCATGGCGGGTGCCGTACGCCACCAACAGATGCCGCACAACGACGCGAAGCGCAACTGAGCCCGGTCTGAGCCGGAGGCCCGGCTTGTCGCTCGGGAGAGGAGTCCCATGCCCACCCGCACTGCCCGCACAGCCTGGACCGGCAACCTCGAGGAGGGGTCCGGGAAGGTCGAGCTCACCAGCTCGCAGCTCGCGACGTACGACGTCTCCTTCCCGCAGCGAGCGGCTGAAGACGCCAACGGCACCACCAGTCCGGAGGAGCTCGTAGCCGCCGCCCACTCCTCCTGCTACGCCATGCAGCTGTCGGCCCTGATCGCCGAGGCGGGCGGTACGCCGAAGGCGCTGGACGTCCGAGCGGAGGTGTCGTTGGGGCCCGACCCGGCCGGCGGCTTCCGGCTCACCGGGATCGAGCTCACCGTGCGTGGTGAGGTCGACGGGCTCGACGCCGCGGGGTTCGAGAAGGCGGCCGAGGCGGCGAGCACCACCTGCCCGGTCAGCAAAGCGCTCGCGGGAGTCGAGATCACCCTGGACGCAGCACTGTCGGGCTGACGGCCTGACGGCATGTCGGCCTGTCGGCCTGTCGGGCTGCGCGTCGTCAGCGGGTGGCGCCGCTGTGGTTCGACACCCTCAGCGACGAGGTGTCGACGGCCACGAACTTCCGCGCCGGGATCCTTTTGAGCTGCTCGATCAGCGCGTCCGGCCAGTGCCCGTTCTGTTCTCCCTGGAAGAACCACGGGGACCCGTTGTCGGCAAGCACGAGGCCGTACCTCTTCATCGCTCGCACCACCGCCATCGCCTTCGGCCCGAACCCGCGAGGGTGGTACGACGCGCGGAGCCGGAAGCGGGCACCCATCGGCGGGTACTTCCAGCTGTGGGTCGACCCCGCGTCGTGACGGGCCGGCCAGAGGTGATGGGTGGAGGTGAGGTCGGTGGTGAACCGGATCGCATGGTCGATGTCGCGGTGCTTCACCTCGTTCCACCGCAGGAGCCCCGGCAGGATCGGCAGGCCAGCCGCGTCCGCCGAGGTCCAGCCGTTGGGACGCAGCCGATCCGAGCGCAGCGACCACACGGCCCCGGAGCCGGCGTACCACCTGCCGTGGCGCTCGCGGGTCGCGAAGGTCTCGTAGAGCCGGCAGGCGCCCCGGTCGACCACGATGGCGTGGCGGTCGCCGTCCGCGCGGCGTCCGCCCTCGATCCGGGTGTCCCTGCCGAGCGGGTAGCGGACGTGGTCGCTCTCGCTCGCGTAGTCGAAGTGCACGCGCACCCGGTGGTGGGAGTGCTTGACCACCGTGACCGGGATCCCGTAGTTCGGCCCGACGCCGAACGACGGACCGAAGTCCGGGTGCAGGTCCACGCCGGGTGACATGTGGGACAGCCACGCCCGGCCGCGCGGGTCGACCGGGAGCTTGCGGACGTCGGCATGCCACCAGTTGTCGGCCGGGAACGTCGGGCAGTGGGTGCCGGCCACCGGCCGAGCTGCCCCCGCGCTGGAGGCTCCACCCGTCGTCCCGGCGTACGCCGCGCCGGTGGCTGTGAGCGCGGCGGCCACCCCGAGGACGGTGACCCGCAGTCGGATCCCCTCTCTCATGCGTCCGGTCGTCCGCCCACCGCGACCGCAACGCCGAGCCCGATCATCGACATCCCGCCGACGGTCCCGAGCGCACGGCCGCGCCTCGGCGAGGCGTTGAACCAGCGCCGCAGCTGGCTCGCGAGGAGCGCCCACACGCTGTCACAGCAGAGCCCCAGGACGAACGCCAGCGAGCCGAGCAACAGCATCTGCAGGCTGTCGTGGCCACGGCTCCGATCGAGGAACTGCGGCAGCAGGGCTGCGAACATCACGTAGCCCTTGGGGTTGGTGAAGCCGACGAGGAAACCCTGACGTAGCGCCGTGGTCGGCTTCAGCGGCGCCGCGGCGGAGCGCTCCTCGTCGTGGACGGTGATCCCGTGCCGGTGGCGCAGAGCCTGGACACCCAGGTAGACCAGGAAGCCGGCGCCGGCGGCCTTGACCACCTCGAAGACCACCTCGGAGGTGGCCACCAGCTGCCCGAGCCCCAGCACCACCAGGACCAGCGCGGTGAGCAGGCCGAAGGAGTTGCCGACCACGGTGGTGAGGGCGACGCTGCGGCCGTAGGTCAGAGCCCGGCCCACGGTGAACACCACGCTCGGCCCGGGGATCGCGATCACCACCAGCGCGACCAGGCCGAAGGCGAGTGCCTGATGCATCGTGACCATCCCGGCATGCTCTCACGTGCGCAACGGCCTGGCCTTTCCATTTCACGGGCGGGCCGGGAGGGGGCTGCGTCCCGGGGCTCGCGCTCGGGCCGTCCAGCGTCAGCGCTTGCGCCGCTCCCGGACCCGCTGGGTGATCACGATCGGCGTCCCCACGAAGCCGAACTCCTCGCGCAGGCGGCGTTCGAGGTAGCGCTCGTACGCCGCGTCCAGCCTGCCCGAGGTGAACAGCGCGAACGTCGGTGGCGCGACCGAGGGCTGGGTCCCGAAGAGGATCTTCGGCTGCTTGCCGCTGCGCACCGGATGGGGGTGCTCGGCGACCAGCCGGCCGAGGAAGGAGTTCAGGGCCCCGGTCGGGATCCGCGTCTCCCATCCCTCCAGCGCCCGGTCGAGCGCCGGGACCAGTCGGTCGACGTGCCAGCCGGTGCGGGCGGTCACGTTGATCCGCGGCGCCCATTGCACCTGCACCAGGTCGCGGTCGACCTCCCGCTCGAGGTAGTGGCGTCGTTCCTCGTCGACCAGGTCCCACTTGTTGAACGCGATCACGAGGGCCCGGCCCGCGTCCTTGACGGTCTGCAGGATCCGGACATCCTGCTCGGAGATGCTCTGGTCGGCGTCGAGCACCAGCACCGCGACCTCGGCCCGGTCGATGGCCGTAGAGGTGCGCAGCGAGGCGTAGAACTCGTGGCCGGAGGCCTCCTTGACCCGCTTGCGGATGCCCGCGGTGTCGATGAAGCGCCACTCGCGGCCGCCCAGCTCGACCAGCTCGTCCACCGGGTCCACGGTCGTGCCGGCGACCTCGTCGACCACGACCCGCTCGGAGCCGGCGAGCCGGTTCAGCAGCGACGACTTGCCGACGTTGGGCTTGCCGACGATGGCGACCCGGCGCGGGCCGGCCTCCTCCTCGAAGGACTCGGCCGGCGGCTCCGGCAGGGCGGCGATGACGGCGTCGAGCAGGTCGCCGGACCCACGACCGTGCAGCGCCGAGACCGGATAGGGCTCGCCGAGACCGAGGTTCCACAGCCCGTAGGACTCGGCCTCGGCGCGCTGGTCGTCGACCTTGTTGGCCGCCAGGATCACCGGCTTGCGCGACTTCCGGAGCACTCGGACCACAGCCTCGTCGGCGTCGGTGATGCCGACCGTCGCGTCCACCACGAACAGGACGGCGTCGGCCAGCCCCACCGCGATCTCCGCCTGCGCCTTGATCCGTTCGGCCATGCCGCGTGCGTCGGGGTCCCAGCCGCCGGTGTCGACCACCGTGAAGGCGCGGCCCACCCAGGTGGCGTCGTACGACACCCGGTCGCGGGTGACGCCGGGGACGTCCTCGACGACCGCCTCGCGGCGGCCGAGGATGCGGTTGACGAGCGTGGACTTGCCGACGTTCGGCCGGCCGACGACAGCGAGCACGGGCAGCGGGCCGGTGGGCGCGTCGACGAGGTCATCGGGGGTGCTCATGAGATTTCCTTGGCTTCGTCGGCCGGGATGGGGCCGGGCATGGTCTGTCCCGTCAACGCCAGGCCGGTGGCCAGGTCTTCCAGCATCCGGGCGTGGAGTGCCTCACCCGTCGCGGCCACCAGCGCCCGGGTCCGCGGCCACGGGGTGCGCTCGACGCGGAACGGGGCGCCGTACACGAGGTCGAGCACCGCCCGTCGAGGCGGGACTGCGTCCTTCCCGCCGCCCGTCGGTCGGGTGCCGAACATCATCAGGGGCACGATCGGCGCGCCGGAGACCAGCGCCAGGTACGCCGCGCCGTTCTGGAAGCGGTGCAGGTCGCCGGCGCCGCGGTTGCCCTCGGGGAAGATCCCGACCGCTCCCCCGTGCTCGAGGATGTGCAGGCAGGTGCGGATCGCCCGGAGGTCGGTGGCGAACCGGTCGATCTCGACCTGGCCGGTGACCCGCAGGAGTGGTCCGAGCCGGCCGCGGAACATCTCCTCCTTGGTCAGCGCATGCACGGGCCGCGGGCCGAAGATCGCCAGCAGCGGCCCGTCGATGACGCCGGTGTGGTTGGCGGCGACGACGACCGGGCCCTGCGGTGGGACGTGACCGAGGCCGTGCTCGCGCACGTCGTACCGGCGCCGGATCAACCAGCGGCTCGCCGGGCGCCCGCTGTGCAGCAGCCAGGTGGGCGGGTGGCGGTGGTTCGTCATCCCGCGGCGTCGACGAGCCCCACGATCAGCTCGACGACCTCCTCGAGGGTGTACGGCGTGCTGTCGACGTGGACAGCGCCCTCGGCGATGGTCAGTGGCGAGGCGGTGCGGGTGGAGTCGATGCGATCGCGCGCGAGCAGCGACGACTCGGTCACCGCGAGGTCGGTGCCGCCCTCCTCCGCTGAGCGGCGCGCCGCCCGGGCGGCCACTTCCGCCGTGAGATACACCTTGACGTCCGCGTCGGGCGCCACGACGGAGCCGATGTCGCGACCCTCGACCACGATGCCGCCCCCGTCGATGACCTCGCGCTGGAGCTCCAGCAGTCGGGCGCGCACCTGGGGGACGGTACTGACCGGCGAGACCGCCCCGGTGACCTCCGGCGTGCGGATGGCGGCCGCGACATCCATCCCGTCGACGGTGATCGTGGGGTGCACCGGGTCCGTGCCGCTGCGGATGTCGGGTTCGTGGCACCGCTCGGCGACGGCGGCCGGGTCGCGCACCGGAACGTCGTGGCGCAGCATCCACCAGGTCATCGCCCGGTACATCGCGCCGGTGTCCAGGTAGCGCAGCCCGAGCCGGGTCGCCACGCCGCGCGAGGCGCTCGACTTGCCCGAGCCGGAGGGGCCGTCGATCGCGACGACCACGCCGGTGCGTGCGCTCACGGTGCCTCTCCTGCTCTCGACTCCGGTCGGCCGCCGATCTGGGGCCGGGACCAACGGCTCACCCTAGTAGCGGGGTCTGGGCCGACGTGATTCGGCGCGGGCCCCTCAGGCTCTACCGGTGCGTCTCCCAGCCGCGCTCACCGAGGGCGGCGTGCAGGTGCTCGGCACGTGACTCCTCGACCACGAGCTCGACCAGGCCGGTCTCCCGGGCCGGGTCGTGGTCGATGTGCACGTCCTCGATGTTGACGTCGCTGGCGCCCGCGTCGGCGAACAGCCGGGCCAGCTCGCCCGGGTGGTCGGGAACGGACACGAACACCGACACGGTCGGTCGCGACGGGCCGCCGTGCTTGCCCGGGATCGCCCTGGTGCCGGCGACCCCGCGCTCGAGGATCTCGCCCAGGGAGCCGCGGTCGCCGGTGGTGACCGCGTCGATGAGGACGTCGAGCTGGTCGCGCACCTGGGTGAGCAACCCGGCGACGGCGGCGGCGTTCCCGGTGACGATCTGCTGCCAGAGCGCGGGGTCGCCGCCGGCGACGCGGGTCACGTCGCGAACCCCCTGGCCGCTGAGCGCGAGGTGGTCCGTCGGCGCGTCGGCCAGCCGCCCGGCGACCAGCACGGAAAGCAGGTGCGGGAGGTGCGACGTACGAGCGACAGCCTCGTCGTGCTCCTCCGGGGACAGACGGACGACGCTCGCGCCGGCCAGGCGGGCGAGCTCCTCGACCGCCGCGGTCGCCGCAGCCGACGACGTGCGGTGCGGCGTGACCGCCCAGGGACGACCGTCGAACAAGGTCGGCGTCGCGGCCAGCGGGCCGGAGCGCTCGCTGCCCGCCATCGGGTGGCCACCGGCGTAGCGCTCGATCCCGGCGGCGGCCTCGAGCGTGCGCAGTGGCGCGGTCTTCACGCTTCCGACGTCGGTGACGACGGCCGAGGTCTCGGCCAGCGCCCGAGCGATCTCGGGGCCGATGTGGTCGGGTGGGACGGCCACGACCACCAGGCCGACCGGCTCTCCGGCGTACCGATGACCGGCGCCGAGCCCGGTCGCGGTCCGGACGTGCTCGGGGTTGCGGTCGGTGAGCAGCACCTCGACCCCGCTCCGGCGCAGCGCCAGGCCGAGGGACGTCCCGACCAGCCCGGTGCCGACGACCAGCACGGGCTGCGGGAGCGGGCTACTCATCGACGCCGGGGTGGGTCGGAGCCGGCGCGTCGGGGACCGCTCGCACCCGGGCGAGGTCGCGCCTCAGCGCAGCCGCGCCGTGGAGGTAGACGTGGGTGATGTCCGCCCGTGGCAGGTCGGTCTCGACGTGGGCCATCATCCGCACCACCCGCGGCATCGACCCT